>CAMCHR010000004.1 GCA_945874755.1 Chitinophaga pinensis | reverse complement strand
TGCAATTTCATTGTACTTATACCCTTCGTAGTATAAATTAAATGGTGTTCTAAATAACTCTGGCAAATCATGTATGAATTGATTTACTTCCTTCAAATTTAAGTTAGTTATTCCATCATTCACCACCTTATTGAAAGTTTGGTCAATTAGAAAATCATTCGGGCTATTATCCAACACCGTTGATTGCTTGGCTTTACGACGATAATCATTGATAAAAATATTGCGCATTATGGTATACAACCAAGCTTTAATATTGGTTCCTACATTGTACTTGTCTTTATTGGAAATAGCTCTGTATAATGTGTCTTGGTATAAATCTTTAGCAGACTCATGGTCCTTTGTAAGATTGATTGCAAATGGTCTTAAAAACTCCGCATTTTCGGTCAATAATAAGCTGAATTCTGCGTTTGACATACAATTATGTTTAATGTTTGAAGATTAAAGTTAAACATAATAATTTGAGAATAGCGCCTTTTTGTTTAATTATTTTTTAAAAATATTAAACAAAACTAGTCTAAGTTCATAAAACGACTGCCAAAAATACTATAAAGCATTGGAATAGAATCACTTAAATGCATAGCGTCGAAACTAGCATAAGCTGTATTCTTAACGAGGATCTGGAAGGATGGAGTTGGGTAGATGGAGGTAAATAGCGCTCTAGACCTTAGATCTCCTGTAAAAAGGCAATGGTTTCTGACAAACTTCGCTTCAAATGAATATTTGGAGAGATCTTACCCTTGTATTCTTGTATCATTAGACCAGATAAAATGATTGGAATCTGCTGATTAATGGTCGCTAAATTGGTAAAGAATTTATCCAATTTAAAATTCCTTGCAGGCATGGTAATATGACAATATAAATAATCTACTTTCTTGAACTCAGTTAAATATTTCAAGTCTACCATTGGTACATTGGTTCCTAAATAATCTACATAAATACCTTTCTGCTTTAATAGGAAATGCACGTACAATAAGCCCAATTCATGGTACTCTCCTTCTGGAAGGAATAACACGATTCGCTTAGTGTAAGTTAACAATGGGGTTAGGCGCTCAATACCTAAAATAATTTTTTGACGTACAATATTGGTTGCCAAGTGTTCTTGTGCAGGGTTGATATGATTGGTTACCCAAAGGATACCTACGCGCTCCAAATAAGGGAAGATAATTTCGTTGATGGCTTTTTCAATTCCTTTATGTCCGATGTATAAATCTAATTGACGCTCGAAAGCAACCATATTTAAACTCACCATTTCTTTGATCAAGGCATTCACCACGCGCTCTTTTTGCGCATCCAACTGGCTTAAAGACATAATCTTGTCTTCCATCTGCTCGGAAGACATCTTGTCTATATGAGAAATTTTAAAACCGTATTTATTTAATAAGGAAACGTTTAAAATCACCTTTAATTCATCTGCAGAATAGGACCTGATATTGGTCTCTGTTCTTTGCGGTTGCAAAAAATTATAGCGTTGCTCCCATATACGAATGGTGTGCGCTTTAATTCCTGAAATTTTCTCTAAATCCTTAATAGTGTAAGATGACATACGATAAAAACAACAATCTTGCCGAAAAGTTCATTTTTTTTATAAAAAACTACTTTTTTAACCCGCGCAAGTACTCTCCATAGCCACTTTTTGCATATTTATCGGCTAAAACAAGCAATTGTGCCTTATCAATGAAGCCCATTCTAAATGCGACTTCCTCTATACAGCCTATCTTTTGACTTTGACGCTTCTCAATGACTCTTACAAATTCACAAGCATCGGCCAAAGATTCAAAAGTACCGGTGTCCAACCAAGCGGTACCTCTATTCATGATGCCTACCTGCAATTGCTTACGCTCTAAGTATACCTTGTTGACGTCTGTGATTTCAAACTCCCCTCTTGGAGATGCTGGAATATTCTTTGCAATTTCAACCACAGTATTATCATAAAAATATAAACCTGGTACCGCGTAATTTGATTTAGGCGCTTTAGGTTTTTCTTCTAATGACAAGGCATTGTTATTTTCGTCAAACTCCACTACACCATAACGCTCAGGATCATTTACTTCGTATGCAAATACCGCTGCACCATCCACATCATTAAAAGATTGTACTAGTTTACTAAAACCTGCACCGTAAAAAATATTATCTCCAAGTACCAATGCCACTTTATCTTTTCCAACAAAATCAGCACCAATCACAAATGCTTGCGCTAGTCCATTCGGCACGGCTTGTACAGCATAACTAAATTTGCAACCTATTTCAGCACCATCACCCAACAATCTTTTGAATTGATCATTGTCCTCGGGTGTGGTGATAATCAATACTTCCTTGATACCTGCTAACATCAGCACTGACAATGGATAATAGATCATTGGTTTATCATAGATGGGCATTAATTGCTTACTAATACCTTTGGTAATTGGATACAATCTTGTACCTGATCCACCTGCTAATATAATTCCCTTCATAAACCTAATTTTTATTTTTTATTTGCGTTTATGTTTTCGCACTTGCGTGCTCAAATCATACTATTTTTATTTCTGTGTTAAAGGCTCGCCGCATATTCCGCGAAGCTGCCTAATGTTTTGTCTTTTTCTGAAAATATCAATTCCGAGGTTGGCATTTGCCAATCAATATTTAAATCTTTATCATTGTACATAATGCCCACTTCGTTACCTGGCTCATAAAATTTATCTACTTTATAAAAGAAAGTAGCATATTCACTTAGTACTAAAAATCCATGTGCGAATCCGGCTGGTACATAAAATTGTTTGCGATTTTCCGCGGTTAATTCAATGGCATAATGTTGTCCAAAACTTGGAGAACCTTTTCTTAAATCCACAGCCACATCTAACACAGCACCTTCTAATACTCTAACTAATTTTGCTTGAGCAGCAGTGCCTTTTTGCATATGCAATCCTCTTAAAACACCTTTAGAAGATCTGGATTGATTGTCTTGCACAAATTCAATCTCTAATCCTGTAGCTGCTTTAAAGTCCCTACTGTTATAGGTTTCAATAAAATAACCACGCGCATCACCATGCACTTTATCGTGTATAATAAAACAATCTTTCAATGGGGTCTGTTCTATAGTCATTATCTGTTCGTATACATTTCGTTATAGTACTGTTGGTAGGTGCCACTCGTCACATTGGTCAACCAGGCCTCATTACTCAAATACCAGTCAATGGTTTCTGCTAAGCCTTGTTCAAAAGTAACTGAAGGGCTCCATCCTAATTCCTTATTTAATTTTGTGGCGTCTATCGCATATCGACGATCATGTCCTGGACGATCTTTCACATATGTAATCAAGCTTTCGCTTTCTCCTTTTGCTCTACCTAACTTTTCATCCATCTGCGTACACAATAATTTTACTAAATCAATATTGGTCCATTCATTAAATCCGCCAATATTATAAGTATCAGCACGCTTGCCTTGATGGAACACTAAATCAATCGCACGAGCATGGTCTTTTACAAATAACCAATCTCTTGTGTACAAGCCGTCACCATAAACAGGCAATGGTTTTTTAGTCATGATATTATGAATAAACAATGGAATTAATTTTTCAGGAAAGTGATTCGGGCCGTAGTTATTAGAACAGTTAGAAATCACGGTTGGTAAATGATAAGTCTCACCATAAGCACGCACAAAATGATCGCTCGCAGCCTTACTTGCAGAGTAGGGTGAATTTGGATCATAGGGTGTGGTCTCCGTAAACAAACCTTCCTTCCCTAAGCTTCCATATACTTCATCAGTAGAAACATGGTAAAACAAATGATTTCTTTGACTGTCCCAAGAACCATCATGCGCTTTTTCATAACTCAAATCATCCTTCCAATATTCCTTCGCGGTATTCAATAAGTTCACCGTGCCAATTACATTCGTGTACACAAAATCCAAAGGAGAAACAATACTTCTATCTACATGAGACTCTGCTGCTAAATGGACCACATCTGTAATGGCATGCTTTATAAAAATTTCCTTCAATGCTGCTGCATCTAAAATATCTGCTTTTACAAAATGATAGTTTGCTGCTTTTTCGATATCCTTAAGGTTCTCTAAATTGCCTGCATAAGTCAATGCATCTAAATTAAAGATCTGATAATCAGGGTAACTATTGACAAATAAGCGCACGACATGCGATCCAATAAATCCCGCTCCTCCTGTAATTAAAATGTTCTTTTTCATGGTCAATTATGAGGCTCAAAGATATTAATAACAAGATATATATCAGAAAGTAATTTGACCATAAATGATTTATTAACCCAAGATTCTTGTTACATTTAAATACTAAAGCGGGCATTATGATACAAAAGGAAAGATATTATGCATTGGATGTTTTTAGAGGCGCCACCGTGGCCTTAATGATTCTGGTGAATAATCCTGGTTCTTGGGGGCATATTTTTAGCCCATTAGCGCATGCCAGCTGGCATGGATGCACACCCACAGACTTGGTTTTTCCCTTCTTTTTATTTGCTGTAGGTAATGCTATGGCTTTTGTGATGCCTAAATTTGAAAAAGGAACGCCGACTGATTTTTGGAAAAAAGTAGTCAAAAGAACGGTATTGATTTTTTTAATTGGGCTGTTTTTAAATTGGAGCCCCTTTGTGAAGTGGTCGGACGGACATTTAGTGGCAAAGACCTGGGAGAACATTCGCATTTTAGGTGTTCTTCAAAGAATCGCAATCTGTTATTTTTTCGCTTCTATTATTGTGTATTATGGAAAATCTAAATTGGCTTTTTATATTGGTGGACTTATTTTAATCGCCTATTGGATATTGTGTTTTTTATTAGGTACACAAGGACATCCTTATAGCTTGTCTGGATTTTTTGGTAATGCAATAGATCAAACTATTTTAGGTGTGAACCATATTTACAAAGGAGAGGGTGTACCCTTTGATCCAGAAGGATTGATTAGCACTTTGCCTGCCATTGTGCAAGTGATTTTTGGATTTTTAGTCGGCGAATATATTCAAGCAAAGGGTAAGAGTTTTGAGATGCTTCCACAGTTGCTATTAGCTGGTGTGGTATTGGTGTTGGCAGGATATATTTGGGACTTTAGTTTCCCCATCAATAAAAAAATATGGACCAGTAGTTATGTATTGTATACTTCTGGCTTAGCGATTATCACTTTAAGTGTACTCATATATTTATTGGAATTTAAAAATAGTAAAGGTAACTGGAGCCATTTCTTTGACGTATTTGGCAAGAACCCATTATTCATATTTGTACTCAGTGGATTTTTGCCACGAGTGCTTGCATTATTGAGATGGGTCGATCATACAGATGAAAAAGGGGAACCAGTATATACCTCAGCCCTGCCTTGGTTTTACCAACATATTTGTAAAAATATTTCGAGCGATTTAAGAGTTGGGTCTTTTGTATACGCCATTTGTTTTATTGCCTTATTTGCAGTGCTTGCAAATATCTTAGACAAGAAAAAAGTTTATATCAAAGTATAATAGATCAATAAGTCTATTGATTAAAAGAATCTAATAAAAAAATTTAAGTCTTCCGAAATTACTTAAAAAGTCCTGCTGCTTTTTCTAAACTTTCTGGTTTGCCCACATCTAGTAATACGCCATCACTGTGGTCGTAAAAATGGATCGCATAGTGTTGTGCAATTTGTAAATATGCATCGATCAGAGAGAACTTACCTTGCAGACTCAAGGCTTCAAAAAAATTAGCATGCACAATTTGTATCCCACTAAATGCTTTGGGAACAGCCATGGAAGGGTCTTTTAAAGGATTGGCCCATTTTTCCTCATTGGTTGTATTATTTCTCCAGCCACACAATGTGCCTACTGTATTGAAAATTAAATTTCTACTTGTGGTACGATTGGTGACTGCTAAAGTAGCCGCCATTTCTCCTTCGGAGAATGCATCAAAAGCTTTATCGGCCTCAATCATTTTACCCAAATCTAAATCGGTTAAGATATCTGCATTCATCACCAACCACTTGGCTTCGTTTTCAAAATAGGTTTTCGCTCTTAATAATCCACCACCGGTTTCAAGCACTTCATCCGACTCGTCTGATATAGTGACATTAGATCCCCATCCTCTATTTTTTTGAATCGTATCTACAATTTGATCTGCAAAATGATGCACATTCACTACCACTTCGTTTATGCCGTAATCTTGTAAATATTCAATATTGCGTTGTAATAAAGTTTTGCCATTCACAATCGCCAAAGCCTTAGGATGACTGTCTGTAAAGGGCTTCAGCCTAGTCCCTAATCCTGCAGCTAAAATCATTGCCTTCATAAAAAATTATTTTACCCAATTGTTTTGATTGGTATGCGCTAAAACGATCTTTACTTTATACTTATTCTTTAAATGTCTTGCGGTTTGTTCTGCAGCAAAAACACTTCGGTGTTGGCCACCTGTGCAACCAAAATTAATTTGCAAAGACTTAAAATCTCTAGATAAATAATCTTCGACTGTGATATCTATTAAATCCCAAACACTATTTAAAAAAGTATTCATTTTTGTTTTTTGTTCTAAGAAGTCTTGTACAGGCTTATCCAATCCTGACTGATTTTTATATGGCTCAAACCTACCTGGATTTAAGATACCACGCATATCAAAAATAAATCCGCCGCCGTTATCAGTAGCATCCGAAGGCAAGCCTTTTTTATAACTAAAGCTATTGATGGTAACCACCAATGGTGTTTTTTCAGTGGCTTGCATAGGCGTGAATCTATTCAACACTTCATCGCCTACCATCCAATTTAAAATTCCTGCAAAAACAGGCGTGTCTTTAGCTAAAGTATGTACTTCTAAAAATGCACGAAGATTTTTTAAACCCAATGGGATACTGGTTAAGAAATGCGCTTTACGTTCAAACAAACCTCTAAATCCATAAGCGCCCAAGACCTGCAATAATCTTAATAAAACAAATCCATGGTATTGTTTTTTAAACAAAGTCGTATCAATGGTTTCCCCTAATACTATTTCTGCTTCTTTAATATAATCATTCAATAAGCGCTCTTTCCATTCATTAGATAATTCTGCTTTCGCCTGCCATAATAAGGACGCCACATCATAAGGCATCCCGCCTTTCATCCCACCTTGGAAATCTATAAAAAATACTTCATCATTCTTAACCACAATATTTCTGCTCTGAAAATCACGGAACATGAAATAATTAAAATGACTATCAGATAATTGATCGCTTAGTAATTCAAACTCGTCAATCAATGCTTGTTTGTCATATGGATATTGTAAAGTATCTAAAAAATAATATTTGTAATACAACAAGTCCGTTAACACGGCATGTTTGCCAAATGTTTTTGAAGTAAGGCATTTTGAAAAATCTAATCCCTCGCTCCCTTTCACCTGCAATTGCACCAATGCTTTTAAGCTCTTTTGAAATAACTGATATACTCTTTCGGTCTTGCCTTCTTTTTCTAATACATCTAACAAAGACGCTGCACCCAGATCCTCTTGCAAATAAATTTTCTGATCGGCACTCACTGCTAGCACTTTTGGAACAGGTAATCCTTTGGAGTGAAAATGCTGCGCAAAATAAATAAAGGTCTCGTTTTCTTTAAGGTTCAGATTATAGGTAGCGATATAGGAATCAGCGCCTTCTTTGATTCTAAAATAGATTCGATCCCCCCCACTTTGAGGAATTTTTTCAATGTGCTCCAAATCCTTACCTGCGTAGGATAAAAATAATTGTTTAATCGCTTCCTGCATTGCTTCCATGAACTTTGAATAGGGGGTTTTAATAACATTAAAAGTAATTAATTATCTCCTACCCAACCAAAAAACCCAAAAAAGTGGTAAATTCAATCAAAATAACCCCATGAATAAAATAATCAAGTTTGTTTCAAGTGCGTTGATGATGGTATTAATGACGATTAGCTCCATCAATGCAATTGCTCAAAACACAAAGATCACCGGAACGGTCGTGGATAGTAAAGGCAGCCCTTTAGAGGGTGTAACTGTAAAAGTTCAAACGACCAATGCTTTGACCACCTCTAACAAGGCTGGTGCATTTACCATCAATGCCAAAACAGACGATTTAATTGAGTTTAGTTTTGTAGGCTTTGAAGGAAAGAAAATCAAAGCAACCAATGGTACTTTAAATGTTGTTTTGAATGCTGCTACATCAGACCTTCAGGATGTGATCTTGGTCGGAAGTCGTGGTAATGGTGGTGCTAAATTAGAGTCGCCCGTGCCCGTAGACGTCATTAAGATTTCAGAAGTCGCTATCAACACGGCAAGAATGGATTTAACGTCTTCTTTAAATTATGCAGCCCCTTCTTTCAACTATAATAAGCAATCAGGTTCAGATGGAGCAGACCATATAGATATTGGTACATTAAGAGGTTTAGGACCGGATCAGACCCTGGTATTAATCAATGGAAAGCGTAGACATAGCACTGCCTTTGTAGGTTTATTTGGTACAAGAGGTCGTGGAAATTCTGGTGTAGACTTAAATGGATTTTCTCAAGCATCCGTGGATAGAATTGAAATTTTAAGAGATGGTGCTTCTGCACAATACGGATCTGATGCCATTGCTGGTGTGATGAACATTATCTTAAGAAAAAATACCAACGAGTGGAATATAGTTACTGGTTTGGCTGGTTATTATGATAAAAAATTCAACACCAATCAATTTAAAGATAATAAAGATTATTTGTATGGCAACCCAATTGATGGTGTTACGAGCGCACTTCAAGCCAACCGTGGATTTAACCTAGGTAAAAAAGGCGGATTCATTAATTTGTCTTTTGATGTATTAGATCAAGGAAAAACATTCCGTCAGGCTGCTAGTTCAGACATTGCAGACAAAAATGGTTTACCTACCAATACTTGGCGACAAGGTTTTGGAGATGGCTCTTTGAGTTCTTATGGCGCCATGATGAATTTAGAATTACCACTTGGAGACAATATTAAATTTTACGCATTTGGCGGAATGAATAATAAAAAATCAGACGCTTATGCCTACACAAGAAACTGGTCTGATAAATATTACGCTAAAAAAAGTCGTTTCCCTGTCAACAGCAATGGTAGTTTGAAATTTGTACCAGAGATCATGTTCCGTTCTGGTTCTGGTGATACCAGCTTTAATCCTCGTATTCAAGCGCAGATCCAAGACATATCGATGGTGACTGGTTTTTCTAAAGACAATAAAAATGGATGGAACTGGGATTTTAGCAACGCATTTGGTTACAACGATTTTCATTATTTTGGAGCGGGTACTTTCAATGCTTCTGATATTGGCAATATCACAAAAACAAATTTTGACGACGGTGGATTTAACTTCTTACAAAACACCACCAACTTTGATTTATCTAAGCAATATGGTACCGTAAACAACGGCGGTCTTAGAGTGGCATATGGTGCTGAATTAAGGTATGAAGCTTACCGTATCAATAGAGGTGAAGTGGCTTCTTATAAAGCCTATCCAAATACTTTTGGTTTAGAACAAGCACCTGGCGCTCAAGGTTTCCCTGGCTTTAGTCCAGATGATGAAGTGGACGCAAACAGAATGGTAACAGGTTTGTATGGTGATTTGGAATACACCCCATCTGAAGCTTTTTTGATTACTGGTGCGGTTCGTTTCGAAAATTATTCTGACTTTGGTGCAGTGAGTACTTTTAAAACATCCTTCCGTTATAAACTAACCAATAATTTTAATTTAAGAGGATCATTCAGTACTGGTTACCGCGCGCCTTCTTTACAACAAAAATATTTTAGCAATACCCTTACATCTTTCTCTAATGGCGGATTGGTTCAATCTCGTGTGGCAAATAATGACGACCCCATTACAAGACTTGCTGGTATACCAGCTTTAAAGCAAGAGACTTCTAAAAATATGAGTCTTGGTTTTTCTTGGAAACCAATGCAGGGCTTATCTGTTACGGTAGATGGTTATCAAATTAAAATGAAAGACCGTGTGGTACTTTCTGGTTTGTTTAGCGCAGGTGATGAGTCGCTTCCAGTTGAGTTAACCTCTAAATTAAATGGATTAGGCGTTTCTACAGCACAGTTCTTTGCCAATGCAGTGAACACAACTAATACAGGAGTGGATGTAGTAATAGATTACCAAAAGAAAATCTCTGCTACTGAGAAATTGAAATTCTTATTGGTAGGTAATTTACAAGGGATTACGATTGACGAAATAAATGTACCAGATGCATTAAATACTAACCCTTACAATGCCAATACCTTCTTTAATGATAGAGAGAAGTTCTTCTTAAAAGCTTCTGCACCTGCATCTAAATTCTCTTTCTCAGCAGACTACGCTAAAAAGAAAGTGAGTATTGGTGCGAGAGTGACTTATTTTGGCAAGTTAACCTTAACAGGATTTGGCTATAATGGAGATGGTATTAACCCAGAAGTGCCTACCGATGCAGACGAAAATATTTTTTTACCTGAGCATTTTAACTATGGTGGCAAATTCACTACAGATATTTATAGCAATATTCAGTTAAGCAAAAAAGTAAACTTCATCTTTGGTGCAGACAATATCTTTAATGTACACCCTGACTTTGCAGTGAATCCACAAGCAAAATATTGGGCTGGTGACAATGAAACTGGTGGACCATGGGATGGCGTTCAAATGGGCTACAATGGTTTAAGACTATTTACCAAATTAGCTTTCCGATTCTAAATCGTATCGCATTATTGTAATAACTTTAAAGCCTCTCTATTTATTTAGGGAGGCTTTTTTTAATAAATAATCTTTTAAATCATAAAAAATACCTTTTTCTAATCTCTCAGATCGCTTCGCTCACAATGTTCGCCACGAAAAAGTATTATTTTATTTTATCGATCCTAAAAACGTTGTAACTCCTATTTATAGTTCGTAAATCAATAGCTTTATTCGCGGCTCCTAAAAACGTCGCTACTCATAAACTATTTATTTACTTACAATATTTAGATAAAAGCTGTCAGAACGAAATAAATAAAATTTAAAAAAATAAAATGAAAAAAATAATAACTGCCTTATCGTTTTTAGTATTGATGACTTTAAACGCTTCAGCGCAAAATGGCATCGTTGTTTTTCAAACAGATTTTGGCACTAAAGATGGCGCAGTGTCTGCTATGAAAGGGGTGGCAAGTAGTGTAGATGCTACTTTGAAATTATATGATTTAACACAAGAGATTCCTGCTTACAATATTTGGGAAGCGGCTTATAGATTAGACCAAACTGTACCTTATTGGCCTGCAGGTACCGTATTTGTTTCTGTGGTAGATCCCGGTGTAGGCACTGAACGAAAGTCGGTGGTGGCTAAAACTAAATCAGGACATTATATTGTGACTCCAGACAATGGCACACTCACATTACTTGCAGCAAGCATTGGCATTGAATCGATGCGTGAAATTGACGAAGCAGTGAATAGAAGAAAAAACTCTGGCGCCTCTTACACTTTTCATGGCAGAGATGTGTATGCCTATACCGCAGCAAGACTCGCCTCTAAAACAATTAGTTTTGAATCGGTTGGTCAGTTATTAGCACCAACACCAGTTTTACTTACTTATCAAAAAGCAAGTCTGAACAACAATACTTTAAAAGGCAATATCGATATCCTAGATATTCAATACGGGAATCTTTGGACCAATATTGGACAAGATCTTTGGAAAGCATTTAATGCAATCTCTCATGATAAAAATATCATTGTAGTGAAAGTGTTACATCAACAAAAATTAGTGTACCAAGGCGCCATGCCTTTCGAAAATACTTTTGGTGGCGTTGCTGTGGGTAAGCCCCTTGCTTACTTAAATAGTTTAATGCAATTGTCTTTTGCATTAAACCAAGGCAGCATGGCTGATAAATTCAATATTGGATCGGGCCCAGATTGGACAGTTGAAATTACTTGGGGCGATTATTTAAATTAATGACAATTGATTACAATTGATTCATAAACTCCGCTAACAAACTGTGAAAGTGATGTGTACCTTGTTCGCGCTTAGTAGCATACCTTCCCTGATGGTAGAATCTTGAGCGTATCCCTTGTTGCACATGCTCTACCACCTCTTCATCCTCTTGCTCTACGCTCTCTAAACCTGCGCCTGCGCCTGAACCTAGCTTGCTTGCATCATACACAAAACTTAAGAAAGTAACTTTGCTATTGCCTGCATCTATTGGTGTAACAATATTCAATGATAATCCCCATGGATAAAAATTAAACATCATATTCGGGAAGACCCAAAAATAATACGCAGCAATATTTTTTCCTGCATCTATATGTCCTGTTGGTAATTCAAAACAATGCTCCAAAGATTTAGAAACACCAATTTGTAAATTTGAATATTTAAAAATGTCTGTTGTATAATCTTTAAAATCTAAAAACGCATTGAGTCCTGGATGCACAAATGGAATATGAAATCCCTCTAAATAATTTTCACAGTACAAAGCCCAATTTGCTTTAATATAATAATCACTTTTTCTACTTGGATCATGTACTAATTGGTCGATTGGTAAAAAACCAATACGCGATTCCATCTCTTTAAAAAATAATTCAGGGCCTAGTCCTTTTTTAAGTTGCGTAAACAACAAAGGACCCCATTGGTATAAAGGCAAATCATGTAAATGATTATTCTCTGGAATAAAATTTTCTACTTCCTTAAACTCCGGCATGGAAATAAATTTTCCATCTAAATGAAAAGCCCTGCCATGGTATTTACAACGCAGATGTTTTAATCCAGTACAAGGTTCGTACACCATTAAATTGCCGCGATGCGTACATACATTCGATAAACAATGTACTCCCCCATCGGCATCCTTAGTCATCACCAAGGGCTCGTCGATATAATTTTCCAATAACCTAAACGGATGCGCATCCCCCAGATTCGGCACCATCCCTGTATGACCAATATATTGCCAGCTAGGTGCAAAAATTTGCTCCTTGGCTTTTTCCAAACAAGCAGGATCTAGGTAAAAGCTGGTATCAATGGTTTTAGCCCTCGCAATATTGGGATCAATAAAAAAGTTGGACATCTGGGGTGCATTTATACCCCCAAGATACAACATCAAGTAGTATAATCGATTGGTAATGAGGCGCCAGAATGAGGATAATTTTTTTCCTCAGTTTGATTAAATACTAAATTATTTAGTTAATATTGCTAATAAATTTAGCTAAATGGAATTTCAAGAGGAAGCATACGAGCAAAAAACGGGTTATACGGGGGCTAAAAACTACCAGTCAGCGCAGGTTGTACAAGCCAATGCTACTGGATTTGGTGCGGCATCGGACGATTTTATGGAAAGAGGGATTGACCTCAACGAACAATTGGTGCGCAACAAACCCGCTACTTTTTTCTTTAGAGTCAATAGCGATGCCATGCTTGGCGCGGGGATTCATATTGGCGATACCTTGATTGTAGACAGAAGCATCCAAGCAAGATCTGGTAATGTCGTTGTCGCTGTATTGAATGGAGAATTTTTAGTGCGTCGTTTACAAATACAGGAACATAGCATTAGTTTATTACCAGAGAATAAAAAATATGGTAGTATTCAAGTGGCACAATTATCGGACTACAGCACTTGGGGGGTTGTGACTT
The DNA here is from genome assembly GCA_945874755.1 of Chitinophaga pinensis. GTDB lineage: Bacteria > Bacteroidota > Bacteroidia > Chitinophagales > Chitinophagaceae > Sediminibacterium > Sediminibacterium pinensis_B. The sequence continues at coordinate 50,076 of CAMCHR010000004.1, read as the reverse complement.
TTGTGATTCATAATTTATAAAAATGCAAGCCATTGTTGACTGCAATAGTTTTTACTGTACCTGCGAAAGACTTTTTCAGCCACAGTTACAGCACCGTCCAGTAGTGGTGTTAAGTAATAATGATGGCTGTATTGTATCGCGTACCGATGAAGCAAAGCAGTTAGGTATCTCTATGGCCATCCCCTATTTTCAAGCGAAGGATTTGATTGAAAAAAATGGCGTCACTACTTTTTCCTCTAACTATCATTTATACGGCGACCTAAGTTGGCGTGTGATGGAAACCATGAGACTATTGCTACCACCGGGTCATGTAGAAGTGTATTCGGTGGATGAAGCTTTTGTAGACCTCTCTCATCTACCTACAGAAGCAGTTCATTCCTTTTGTTTGGAACTCAAAAATAAGATTGAACAGTGGACAGGTATTTCTGTTTCGATTGGTGCCGCACCCAATAAAGTATTGAGTAAAGTAGCCAACAGGTTAGCGAAAAAAAATAAACTTAAAACCAATTGTATTGTGGTATTAGATAACACTAAAAAAATACAAGCGGCATTACAACAAACCCCTGTGGAAGATATTTGGGGCGTGGGTTTTAGTTATAGTGAAAAACTAAAAGTATATGGGATCAATACGGCTTATACATTAAGCATCAAAGACCTTAGTTGGGGTAAAAAATTTTTAGGTGGTGTGGTGGGGATGCGTTTAATACGCGAACTAAAAGGTTTTAAAAGTCATTCCATGCAAGCCCCAAGAACAGAAAAAAAAATGATTGCGACTACAAGAATGTTTGGACGCAATGTCACCGACTGGCAGGAAATAGAAGAAGCCCTTGCAACCTATACCACCAGGGCTGCCGAAAAATTAAGAAGACAACATAGTGCGGCCACAGGCATCGCCGTGTTCTTACTTAAAAAAGCCCGTATTCAATTAGACGCCGCCTACTATAGCCGGGGCCGTCAAGTCAGTGGTTATACCCAGTTGGACAATCCCACCCAAAGCACCCCCGACCTGATCAAGGCGGTGGTCGCCATCGGCAAATCCCTCTACGAAAAGGGCGAAGTCTATAAAAAAGCCGGCGTGATCCTAAGTGGTTTTGTACCCGATAGTGCCTTGCAAACCAATCTATTCGTTGCCCCTATTGATACGAAAAAGAAGAAACTCATGCATGTGATTGACAATATGAACGCCGCCTACCGCAACGATGTGCTCAAATTTGGCACCAGCGGGACGAAGAAAAACTGGAAAATGCGCAGCGAGAAAAGAAGTAAGCGCTTTACCACCCGCTGGGATGAGCTCTGTATGGTGAAATAAGTAAAATTGGTGGAAAACCATTCTATAAAAATTCGGATAAATGCTTTGGCTAATGTATTTTTGCCCAATTTTATACTTATGAGCAACCAATTGCACTCCAACGAATCTGTCCAATCTAAAAAGAAGAAAATTATTGTTTTAGGAAGTGGCCCAAATCGTATTGGACAAGGTATTGAATTTGATTATTGTTGTGTGCATGGTTTATTAGCGGTGAAAGAGGCAGGATACGAAGCGATTATGGTGAACTGTAATCCAGAAACTGTTTCTACCGATTTTGACATGGCTGATAAATTGTATTTTGAACCCGTTTTTTGGGAACACCTTTGGGAGATCATTGAATTAGAACAACCAGAAGGTGTGATTGTACAACTGGGTGGACAAACTGCATTAAAATTAGCCAAGCGTTTAACTGAGCGTGGCATAAAAATCATAGGCACTTCATTTGATAGTTTAGATATCGCAGAAGACCGAGGTCGCTTTAGTGATTTATTGAAAGAATTAAAAATTCCTTACCCAGACTACGGCACAGCTTTTACAGCAGATGAAGCGATTGAAGTAGCCAACCAAGTGGGTTACCCAGTACTTGTAAGACCAAGTTATGTGATTGGTGGACAGAGAATGCGTATTGTGATAAACGATGCAGAAGTAGAAAAAGCAGTGGTAAGTATCTTAAAACATATCCCAGACAATAAAATTTTAATTGACCATTTCTTGGATCGTTGTCAAGAAGCAGAAGTAGATGCAATTTTTGATGGTGAAACTTTTCATGTGATGGGCGTGATGGAACATATAGAACCAGCAGGTATCCATAGTGGAGATAGCAATGCCGTATTACCAGCGTTTAATTTAACGCCATTGATTGTGGCTACCATGGAATTTTACAGCGAAAAAATTGCACGTGCTTTAAATATCAAAGGATTGATCAATATTCAATTTGCCATCAAAGATGATAAAGTATTTGTGATTGAAGCCAACCCTAGAGCATCAAGAACTACTCCATTTATTGCCAAGGCATATCAAATACCATATTTAAATATCGCGACTAAAGTGATGTTGGGTGCAGCGAAACTAACCGACTTTACCATGGAGAAAAAACTAGACGGCTTCGCAATCAAAGAACCCGTATTTAGTTTTGATAAATTCCCAGGGGTGAATAAAGAATTAGGCCCAGAGATGAAGAGTACAGGAGAAGCCATCCGCTTTATCAAAGACTTACGCGATCCTTATTTTAGAACCTTGTACAAAGAGCGTTCTATGAATCTTTCAAGATAACAAAAAAGCCCTTACGATTTGTAAGGGCTTTTTTAATGCTTAAACATTTTAAGAAAGAAGATATAGTTATAAATACGAATCCCCCACCGAACATTTTAGCTGAGAGGTGGGGGATTTGTATTTATGCTATATCGTTTTTTTATAAGTTACTCCGCTTGAGAACGAGGTGTTCCTATATTTAAAATTTAAGTAGATATAGTTATAAATACGAATCCCCCACCGAACATTTTAGCTGAGAGGTGGGGGATTTGTATTTATGCTATATCGTTGTTATTAAAAGTTCGTTCCGTATTGGTCAATTAAATAAATCACCGCAGCCATATTCACTGCGCCTAATAATAGTTCACGCTTATTGACGTTTTCAAATACATCTGTTTTAGCATGGTGTATATCAAAATAGCGTTGGCTATCTGGTACTAATCCTGCAAGTACGATAGATGCATTCACGTTCTTTAATGGGCCAATATCTGCTCCACCGCCACCAGCTGTAATTTCAGTGCCATAGGGTTTTAATAAACTCGCCCATTGTTGGAATTTTTTAAACTGCTCAGGGCTTGTTGCACTGATACCAATCGCTCTTGGTGTAAATCCACCTGCATCACTCTCTAATGCAAACACATGTTTTTCATTATTTAGTTTTGCAAGCTCTGCATACTTAGCACCTCCTTTACCTCCATTCTCTTCGTTTGCAAATAACACAAAACGAATGGTTCTTTTAGGCTTATAGTTCAATGCTTTCATGGTACGCAAAATTTCCATTGTCTGTACAATACCAGCACCATCATCATGTGCACCTTCATTTACATCCCAACTATCTAAGTGTCCACCAACTGTGATGATTTCATTTGGAAACTCGGAGCCCTTGATTTCTGCCACCACATTGTTTTCATCTGCATCAGGCAAAAAGAAACCATAGGTTTGCATTTGCACAACCAATTGCTTATTTCTAGATTGATTCCAAACTTTTTTGGCGTCATTTGGACCAAGCGCTACAGCAGGAATTTTTGGATACGCTTCGTCATAGACCATTGTACCAGTATGTGGTGCGTTATCAGGCGCTGTACTTAGCGAATGAATCATCACACCAACCGCACCATATTTAGCTGCTCTGCTAGCGCCAGATCGGCGATACACACCTGACTCACCGTATGCTTTAAAAGTTTGAATGGTAGTAGGATCAAATTGACTATGGAAATAAACAATCTTTCCTTTTACTTCGTCTTTTCTTTTTTCTAGTTCATCAAAATTAGCCACGGCCAATAATTCTGCTTCTATTAAACCATTGCTTGATAAAGAATTTCCTAAAGCAAATACTTCTAATTTATCTATCATTGGTTTACCATCGGCAGCAACCACTGCACTAAAATCTTTGCCACCACGTTGCCAATTGGGCGTTTTACATGCTTGCATAAACACTTTGTCAGGCTTAAATAATTCCATATGTCGCTTACCCCAGATAGCGGCATTTTGTTGTTGAGGCGAGCCAGCCAAACGGCCACCAATTGACTTGGTTAACTCTCTTAATAAGTCATAGGCTTTGCCATTTTTCATAATCTCGTCGGACATCATTTTAATAGTGGTACTGTCTGACTTTGATTGCGCCATTAACATCAAAGGAAGAGCAAAAAGAAATAGGAAAATTGTACGCATAATGATCTTGTTTTAACTTTCAAATAATTTATTAAATATAACTAAACTTTGTCAATTATTTAGTTGTTCTTTGTAGTCACAATAGCTCAAAATGAAGATCGGAATAGTTTGTTATCCTACATTTGGTGGAAGTGGTGTGTTAGCCACAGAACTTGGAAAAGCCTTGGCAGATAAAGGACATGAAATCCATTTTATTACCTACCAACAACCCGTTCGTTTAAATGGTTTTCACGAAAATATATTTTACCACGAGGTAAGGGTTCCCACTTATCCCTTGTTTGACTTCCCTCCCTATGAATTAGCATTGGCGAGTACGATGGTGGATGTGATTTTAAACCATGACTTGGATTTAATCCATGCCCACTATGCTATTCCACATGCTTCTGCTGCTTATACTGCAAAGCAAATTGTAAAACAAAAAACAGGCAGAGTGGTGCCAGTCATTACCACTTTGCATGGAACAGATATAACACTAGTTGGTCGCGATAAAACCTACGAACCCGTAGTTACTTTTTCTATTAATGAAAGTGACGCCATTACGGCTGTTTCTGAAAACTTGAAACAAGAAACTTTAAAACATTTTGAGATCCGAAAAGAGATTGAGGTAATTCATAATTTTGTAGACTTAAAAAGATTCATTAAAAAACCTTTAGCTGCATTTAAAAAAGTGGTTGCTGCACATGACGAAAAAATTGTGGTACATGCATCCAACTTTAGAAAAATAAAAAGAATTGGCGATGTGATGGAAATATTTAAAAACATCCACGCAGCAACAACTTCTAAATTACTGATGGTAGGCGATGGGCCAGAACGTCCAATTGCCGAGGATTTAGCAAGGCAATACGGCATCGAATCGGATGTGCGCTTTTTAGGTAAGCAAGAGCAGATGGAAGATATTTTAGCAGTGAGTGATTTATTCTTATTGCCTTCTGAATATGAAAGTTTTGGATTAGTTGCATTAGAAGCAATGGCTTCCAGTGTGGCTGTTATTAGTTCCAATGCGGGAGGATTAGGCGAAATCAATATTGATGGAAAAACAGGCTACACTGCAGACGTGGGCGACGTGGCTACGATGAGCAAAAGAGCAATTGAATTACTTACAGATGATTCTAAATTAAAAGCCTTTAAGCACAATGCATTAGAGCAAGCTAAATTATTTGATATCCACCATATCATTCCGATGTACGAAAACTTGTATAGACGTTTTTGCAGAACAGGAGATTGCTAAAAATACATTCTACGACCAATAATACTTTATAGTTTAATTACATTATAAAGACTGGTCTATACTTTCATTTAATTTTTGCACCGCAATAGCTAGCTCTTCCATGGTAATACTCAATGGCGGCGCAATCCGAATACGGTCTTCTGCAAATAAGAACCAATCTGTAATCACACCATTGGCCACACAATTAGCGGCAATTTTTTTAGTGATTTCAGGCGTAGCAAATTGCAAAGACATCCAAAGTCCTTTATGTTGTTTGTTTATAATTGCAGGATGCGTTAATGCTTCTACTAAGAATTTTTCTTTTGCTTTTACTTCATCCATCCAACCCGATTCAAGCAATACTTCTAAGCCAGCTTTGCCAGCAGCGCAGGCAACTGGATTCCCTCCAAATGTAGTGATATGGCCTAATACAGGATCATAAGTTAGCGTACCCATCATAGCTGGAGAACTAATAAATGCCCCTAAAGGCAAACCTGCACCTAATGCTTTTCCTGTTAATAAAATATCAGGCACCACGTCATATTGTTCAAAAGCAAATAAGCTTCCTGTTCTTCCAAAACCAGATTGAATTTCATCAAAGATTAATAAAATACATAGTGCATCGCATTTAGCTCTTAACGCTTTTAACCATGCAGCAGAAGCCGCTGTGATGCCAGTTTCGGCTTGCACAGGTTCCACCATCACACATGCTACATAATGATCAATCAAATCAATATCCTCCATGTTATTATATCGAAGATGCAAAATATCAGGCAACAATGGACGGTATGCATTTCTGAAATACTCATCCCCCATTACACTTAAAGCACCTTGCGTACTGCCATGATATGCGCCATCAAATGCAACAATCCTTGTTCGCTTTGTCACGCGCTTAGCCAATTTCATAGCACCCTCTGCGGCTTCTGCACCGCTATTGGTAAAATAAATAGATTGTAAATTTTCAGGTAATAAGGACAATAAAGCTTTTGCATATTGTACTTGTGGTGATTGAATAAATTCCCCATACACAATCACATGCATGTATTGTTTAATCTGCTGCTCTATTGCTGCAATCACTTTCGGATGACTATGCCCAATATTGCAAACACTGAATCCCGCAATCAAATCTATATAAGCTTTCCCTTCAGTGTCATGAATATAGATACCTTCCGCGCGCGCGACTTCTAGCCCAATAGGCTTAGGTGAGGTTTGGGCTAAATGCTGTAAAAAAAATTGTCTGTTGTTTAATCTGGACATTCGGTATAAATTGCAGTACAAAAGTCGCATTTTTATGGCAACCATACTACCCGTTAACGGAAAACTACCTCAAATAGGTGAAAATTGTTTTATTGCTCCCAACGCCACCATTGTGGGTGAAGTCAGCATGGGCGCAGATTGCTCTGTATGGTTCAATGCAGTGATTCGTGGGGATGTGCATTTTATCAAAATGGGTGATAAAGTGAATGTGCAAGATGGTGCCATTATTCATTGTACTTACCAAAAACATCCCACAAACATTGGTAATAATGTATCAATTGGTCACAATGCCATGGTGCATGGTTGTACCATTCATGACAATGTATTAATAGGGATGGGCAGTATTGTGATGGATGCCTGTGTGGTACATTCCAATGCGATTATTGCAGCAGGAGCGGTGGTATTAGAAGGGACCATTGTAGAAGCTGGTAGTATTTATGCTGGTGTGCCAGCAAAAAAAGTAAAGATGGTTTCGGAAGATTTAATTCATGGAGAGATCAATCGCATTTCCAATAATTATGTGAAATATGCTTCTTGGTTTAGTGATTACAACGATGCGCCTCAAAAATAGATGCAACTAATAAATAGTTAAAGAATAAAAAGCTAGTATTTTTTTTCTTCGATGCCATGCCATAAATCCACATAGCTAAAAAAGCGTGCCTCAGAAATCAATCCTTTTTCTACAGCAGCTTTAACAGCGCAGCCTGGCTCATTAATATGTTGGCAATTGTTGAATTGACAACCCTGCATTCTTGCCCTCATTTCTGGAAAATATTGTGCTAATTCTTCTTTAGCTAAATTCACCAATCCTAATTCACGCATACCTGGTGTATCAATTACAGCGCCACCTCCAGGGTAATCATACATTTGTGCAAAAGTAGTTGTGTGCATTCCTTTGCCACTCCATCCACTCACTTCTTGTGTCGTTAGTTGAAGGTCTGGAAATAAATAATTGATCAAGGAAGATTTACCCACCCCACTATGTCCACTTACTAAAGTCGTTTTGTTTTTCAATAATGCATCCAAAGGTTCAAGGCCCATTTTTTGTTCGATACTAATTAACAACACTTGATACCCAACTGCCTGGTACATTGCTTCTAATTCCACATACCTTTCTAACTCTTCGGGCCCATATATGTCAGCTTTGTTAAACACAATGATGGCAGGAATGTGAAATGCTTCACAAGACACCAAAAATCGATCAATAAATCCCTGTGAAGTCTTAGGAGATTTTAATGTTGCCAATAAAATGGATTGATCCATATTGGACGCGATAATATGTTGTTGTCTTTTATTATGCGGAGACTGTCTGGCCACATAATTGTCTCTTACTGATATAGTATGAATCATCACCGCCTGCTCAGCATCTTCTTCAATGGCACAATCCACCCAATCACCCACTGCAATTGGATTGGTAGAAGTAATGGCATCCAATTTAATCACCCCCTTTATACGGGCTTGACAAAATTGGCCATTTTCTAGCTTTACGCTATACCAACTACCGGTAGATTTATAGATCCTCGCTTTCATGAAAACGAAGATAATCAAAGCATCCACAAAATCAATATCTTTGCCCTATGAGTGAATATGAACACGATAAAATAGTACCTTATGCAACGAGTCATGCTGCCAAAAAAGAGCAGGTTGCTACCATGTTTGATCATATTGCAAAAAGATATGATTTTTTAAACCGCTTTTTAAGCTTAGGGATTGACCAAGGCTGGCGCAAGAAAGCCATTGCCTATTTTGGTCAACAAAAGATCCACCATTTACTAGATATTGCTACAGGAACAGCCGATATGGCTTTGATGGCAGATAAAACAATTACACCAAAAAAAATAACTGGTATTGATATCTCTGAGGGTATGATGCAGTATGGAAGAATAAAAATTGCAGCTAAAGGTTTGAGTGATCGCATTCAATTGATCACGGGTGACAGCACTGCGATTCCTTTTGATGACCAAACATTTGATGCCGCCATGGTGGCTTTTGGGGTACGTAATTTTGCCAATTTAGAAAAAGGATTGAGTGAAATTTACAGGGTCTTACAACCTGGCAGCAAATTGGTTATTCTTGAATTTTCTCAACCAAGTAGTTTGTGGTTCAAACCGATTTACCAATTTTATATGAACTGGGTCACACCAACTATAGGCAAATTATTTTCAGGCAATAGAGCAGCCTATCAATATTTAAATGATAGTGTCATTGCTTTTCCAGAGGGTACGGCATTCATTCAAATATTTGAACAAGTTGGATTTAAACAAGTCATTCAAAAAAAATTAACCTTAGGCATATGCAGTATTTATTGCGGAATAAAATAAGCTATATAATTATAATTAGCTTGTGTATTAGCAGTGCTGCAATAGCACAGAGGGACGAAGTGTTTCGTCCAAATCATGATGAACTTCCTTATTATTTTGGTATAAGTGCTGGATTAGTAAATCATTATTTAAATTTCAATCGAACTGCTGGATTTTTACCTTCTAATTTATCTACTCAAGATCTACTTAGTATTATTGATATTAATTCCATAAATAAAACACATTATAATTTAGGACTTTCTGCCTCCTATAAAATATCGAATAATGTGCTTTTAAAAGTAAATCCAAATTTTTTACTTGGGGGTAATAAAAGTTTTTATTTTAAATTAAAAAAAACAAAAGATGAAAGACAAGAGTTTATAATGCCTTCAAGTACTATACAAATACCTATTGGAATTAAATTCCAATCAGATAGATATAACGGTTTTAAGCATGCAGATTTCATGCGACATTACATGATTTTAGGTGCAAAAATCGACTTTGATTTAAGTAATATTGGAAAAAGTAATGGTATAATTCCTGAAATACCTGGTTTTATATCTGGAATTTCTAAGGTTTATCCTGTTGTAATTAAAAATACTGACTGGGGTGCTGAACTTGGTGTAGGGCTTACTTTTTATTTAAGGTATGTAAATGTTTCTCCAGAAGTTAAATTTAGTTATGGATTAAGAAACTTAAAGAAGAATGATGTTTTAGTATCTAATTTAGACAGAATAAGTTCCAATTTCGTCTATTTCACACTTCATATAGAAAGATAAACTTAAAGAATATGTCAAACTACTTGATTAAAAACACCACCATTGTGAATGAAGGTCGTCGCTTTGTAGGGGATGTGTTAATAAAGGACGGAAGGATAGAAAAAATAGCAAGTACAATTGAACCAACTTATGCAGTAGAAGAGATCAATGGCGAAGGACAATTTCTTTTACCTGGGGTGATAGATGATCAAGTGCATTTTAGAGAACCAGGCTTGACCCATAAAGCCAATATTTATACCGAAGCAAAGGCAGCTGTAGCGGGCGGCACGACTAGTTTTATGGAAATGCCAAATACCAATCCTCCCGTATTTACACAGGAATTATTAGAAGATAAATACCAGATTGCTGCTTCAAACGCGTTGGCTAACTATTCTTTTTTCATGGGCACTTCTCAGGACAATGTAGAAGAGATTTTAAAAACCAATGCAAAGAAAAATGAAGTTTGTGGTGTTAAAATTTTTATGGGATCCTCTACTGGCAATTTATTAGTTGATAACCCAATTGTTTTAGAGCGCATTTTTGAAGGTTCTGAATTATTGATTGCTACACATTGCGAGGAAGAAGCAATCATTAAAAAGAATAAAGCCAATGTAGAAGCAACCAAAGCGATTTTAGAACCAAGCGACCACCCTATTATTAGAGATGTGGATGCATGCTTTGAGTCCTCTTTTAAAGCCATCCAATTGGCTAAAAAATTTGATACAAGATTGCACATTTTGCATATCAGCACTGCTAAAGAATTACAATTGTTCTCTAACCTTAAACCATTAGCAGAAAAACGCATCACTGCAGAAGTCTGTGTGCATCATTTACATTTTACAGCAGACGATTATGCTGCAAAAGGTAATTTAATCAAGTGCAATCCAGCCATTAAAGCTGCAGAAAACAAATCGGCATTATGGGAGGGCTTATTGAATGATCAATTAGACATCATCGCTACAGACCATGCACCGCATACCTGGGAAGAAAAGCAAGAAGCCTATGTAAATGCGCATGCAGGGTTGCCCTTGGTGCAACATGGTTTGATGCTGATGCTAAAATATGTACATGAAGGCAAACTAAGCATGGAAAAAATGGTAGAGAAGATGAGCCATGCCGTTGCTACTTGTTTTCAAATTAAAGAAAGAGGATTTATCAGAGAAGGTTATTATGCAGATCTTGTACTTGTAAAAGAACTGCCTTACACGGTTACTAAAGACAATATATTGTACAAATGCGGATGGAGCCCATTTGAAGGCACCCAATTTCCTTATAGCGTTCAATCTACTTTTGTTAGTGGCCATCTTGTTTACCATCAAGGTCAGTTTAACGAAGCACAAAAAGGAAGTAGAATCCAGTTTACAAGAAGTTAAATGCAGGTAGATAAAACGACGATACTTGATATTGGACTTTTAGACAATAATGAATCTAAAGGACTGGCTAGTCATTTGGATTTTTGCAAAACAAATGGCGGTAAAGCACAATGGATGCAGCTTATCACTTCTCCTTTAGACACCAAGTATGCCATTGAATCAAGACAATCCGCCCTACAAATTTTTATAGGAGAGAAAAGCTTTTTGGATCAAATGAAAATTTCTAATGGGACTTGTTTGGTCATTGACCAATTTTATGGAAATAGCTTTTCACCCATCCCTAAGCAAATCAGTTTGCCAGGCGCTTATTGGTATCAATTTTGGAATAAAACAGATTATGCCCTAATTGCTTATTCGGTGCACCACTTAGTCACTTTTGTCCAAGCACTGAACCAGTGGCTTAAAGTGTTTGAGACTTATTCAAATAACCCTGAGTTAAATGTATTGATAGCGCCTATCAAAAAACATATTACGCAGTTAGATTGTCTAAACTGTAATACTAAAAACTTAAAAAAAGATCCTCAAGCAGTATTGGAGTTGGGCTATTTTTTTTATTACCAGTATAAAGCACAGATCAAAAAATTACAAAACTATTTCTATTTGCTAGATGCTTATTACAGCATGGCCGCAGCGATGCAGGAATATAAGTTTAACTTTCCAGAATGGGTGGATCAAACTAGCCCTATGATTGAATTTGAGGGCGCAGTGCATCCGCTCGTGTCCAATGCAGTGGCTAACGATTTGGGGTTAAGTTCTGAATCTGGTTTTTTATTTTTAACTGGCGCAAATATGGCCGGTAAAAGTACTTTTATAAAAACAGTTGGGCTACTTGCCTACCTAGCGCATATTGGCATGGGTGTACCTGCAAAAAAATGCAAGCTCACTATTTTAGATGGGCTTATTACCAATCTAACTACGGCAGACAATGTACTTAAAGGAGAAAGTTATTTTTTTAATGAAGTACAAAGGATTAAACATACTTTAACGCAGGTCATGGATGGGAAAAAATACCTAGTACTCATAGACGAATTATTTAAAGGCACCAATATCATTGATGCAATGAAGTGTAGTACAAAAGTGATTGAAGGTTTACAAGGTTTAAAACAATCCTTATGTATTTTATCTACGCATTTATATGAAATTAGTGAGCCACTTAAGGTCTATCCGCATATTCAATTTTGTTATTTTGAAACGACAGTCATTGACAAAAATTTGCTATTTAATTATGCCTTGAAAAAAGGCGTAAGCCAGGATAGAATTGGCTACCTTATTTTAGAAAGAGAAGGGGTTGTGGACTTGATTGAACGTATAAATACTTAAATACGGTTTCAATTTTTTGCTATTTTTCAAAGAAACATGCTCGTAACAACTAGAGGTGCTTGCTTATTTGGCATGGATGCCATTGGTATACAGGTAGAAGTCAATGTGAGTATGGGGCAAGGCTATTGCATTGTTGGACTTCCGGACACAGCAGTGAAAGAAAGTTTACATCGCACAGAAATCGCGATCAAGGCCAATGGATTTCAGATGCCAAGAACAAAACTAGTCATCAATTTAGCACCAGCTGATATTAAAAAAACGGGGCCTGCTTTTGATCTCCCCATTGCCATTGGGATCCTTGCTGCATCGGACCAAATAGTCAATTCAACCGTTTTAACGCATTACTTAATGATGGGTGAACTTAGTTTAAATGGGGCAATTCAGCCCATCAAAGGTGTGCTCGCTATGGCCATCTATGCAAAAGAAGCTGGCTTAGATGGACTGATCATTCCAACAAAAAATGCAGATGAGGCATCCCTTATTGAGGGGCTTAAAGTATATGCATTTGATCACCTCAATGAAGTCACACAATTTTGTAACCATCCCGAATTATTTAGCCCTTTTCAAAAAAATAATTCGGACAAAGATGCAGCATCCATCATTTACCCCGTTGACTTTGCTTTTATCAAAGGACAGTTTCAAGCAAAAAGAGCGATTGAAATAGCCGCAGCAGGAGGACATAATTTAATAATAATAGGTGACTATTATACTATATCATAAAATTTGTAACTTTGTATTCTATTTCAAATAAGATAGATGTCAAAAAAGTTTGCAATTTTGTTGGTGAGAGTTAGTACAATGGGTCAAAATTTCGACCCTCAAACCGAAGATCTTAAGAAATACGCACATTCTTTAGGGTACACCCAATTAAAGATAATTGAAACAAAAGAGAGTGGATTGGCTGATTTAGATAAAAAAATCGGGACTAATCAACTATTCTCATTTATAAAGGAAAATCCAAAATACAATGTTGTATTCTCAACAGAAATTTCAAGAATTGGTAGAAGACAAAGTGTTTTACATCAGATAAAAGAGTGGTTTGTAAAGAATAAAATCCAATTATTCGTAAAAGATGTGGGTTATTCATTATTTGATGAAAATGGTAAAGTAACTATAGCAGGTGATATGATGTTTAGTCTTTATGGTCTTTTTGCTGAGTCTGAAATAAAACAGAAAAAGGATAGATTTAGAAGGGCAAAACAAAGTTTAATGGAAATGGGGTATTCAATCCCAGGTAAATTATTATTTGGTTACAAAAGAGTTAAAGGAGAAGGAGATAAAAACACATATATATTAGACCCTGTAAACTCTAAAGTAGTAAGGACTATTTTTAACTGGTATATAAATGGAATAGATAAAAGTGAGAAAAATGTATCTATAAGGAGAATTTCAATAGAATGTGTAAAAAGAGGATTCCCAAAGTACACACATAGTAAAAGAAATGTAAATAAGTTACTAAAAGAGGAAGGTTACACTGGAGAAAAGATTACCAACAATAAAAGAAAAAATATAAATTTTGAAGAGGGTGGGTCTGAAGAACAATATTTTGTTACTAACAACAAGATAAAATATCCAATTATAATTGATAAAGAAACGTTCGATTTGGCTCAAAGATGTTTGGTTGAGAAAAACTCAAAAGTAGACAAATCTACTAAAAATGTAACCCTACTATCTCAACTAATAAAATGTGAAAAATGTGAGAGTCATTATAGCGGGAACTACAGAGTAGTCAATGGATATGACCGAAGTAGTTATAGGTGTAGTAGTAGAAGTGGAATGAATTTTTGTAAAAACACTAAGTCTATCGGTATGACTTTGATGGATAATGTAATTTGGAGTTTAATTAAAACTGATTTTTACCTGTTATCCAAAGTAATTTCAACTTATAATCCCAACAATGAAGTTGAACCCCTTAAAAACTCATTAAGGTTATTAGAGGAGAAAGTTTCTGATATAGACAGGGAAGTTGCTTCATTAAGTGAATCACTAAAAGGGTTCAAGAATTTTAAGAATATTTCGGGTATAGAGTTTATCAATACCATTTCTACTAAATTACATAAATTAGATAAGGAAAGGACTCGATTGGAAAATCAAATCTCTAAAGTTCAGTTGAGTTTAATGGCTAAGGAAATAGATTTTAGTAACCTATTTAATTCGGTCAAACCCAATCTCGATATAATTGAGAAATCTAAAGAATTATTGAAAAGGTATATAAATCTATTCATTTCTAAAATATACATAATTCTACAAGACACACGATTTACTATAATTGAAGTGGATTTCAACTTCTATAGTTATCATCCAATTACTGAAATCGTAGTCACAGGAAATAATTACGGGGGACGACTTGTTACACAATTAAAATCAAAAACGTGGGTGATTTTAGATAAAATCAACACTCAAAAAATCAAGACATTCAAAACAACAGAGGGGTTAAAGTTGACTCATGACAAAAAAGGGGTCATTCTGACAGATTCTCAATCAATAAGAAAGAAAAAAGTAACAATCCCTCTTGAAGATGTACACTTACTCCAATACAAAGATTTACTTGACCGATTTTCGTTATTAAAGTTGAAAACCATCACTTAAAGTGTCTCAAAAAAAAGGTACTTCAAATCCTACATCTAAAACCCCCTATTTTGGGGGTTTTTTTATTCAATTATTTTGATTCAAGTGTCTTACGAAATACGAATGTTTTTTTTGAGACAACTCGGACTTCCTCTCGAACTCTTTACTATTTATAGATATTCCTTTACACTTGGAATATAAATAATACCGCATAGAGGGTAATTCCAATTACTATGCAATCATACTAACAATCAATAAGATGAAAACTTCAATTTTTAATGGATTAAACACTGGAAAACTAGATTTTGACTATAATATCAGATATAGACCAAGAATAAATGTTACACCACTTTCAATGAATAGACAAATACAATACCTATTCAAAGGGGTTGATTATGAACATATATGTTATGTTTGGGAAAATGACAAAGGGACAAATCATAAACATTCTCATAGTCTTATTAAGACATCAGATAATAATTTGATAATGAAACTACAAGAAAATCTAAAATCTACAAAAGAACCAATTTTAGGAGATAGAGAGATTCTAATTAGAGAAATAAAGAATCTGGTAAGTCCAACAACAGGTGAGATATTAAAAATAGACAAACACAGAAAAGTAATAGTTGAACATAATGAAATTAGAGGAAAAAACGGAGTTGTTTATGTAGAACCTGTATTAAGTAATATAGCATCCTCGATTTATACACACAAGTTTACTGACTATGGGTCAAATTTTGGGTACATTATACCTTACTTAACCTTTCAAACTCCTTTATGACCACTTTAGTGTAATTAGAATTCGTATCATATCCCCATACTGACATACCAAGACTATATCCATCAAAAAGAACTCCCGAAAGTCCACTATAAGGGTCAAGTAGATGAAAATCACTCATATCTTTAATTCTATTTGTTGGAGTTAAATTTGGTGTAATAAGTGCAAGTAAAGACCTTCGGAGGTCTTCTGGAAATGGACAAGGATGAAGAATATTAAATTGTTTTTTAGACTTAATTTGATTTGCAACGGGAGTTGAAATAATGTCTAACATCTCACTATCCCAGTAATCCTGTAAGTTCTTTTTTCCGTCACTTAAGTAAGGTGAATATCCTGATTGGTTCCCTCTATGGTATGGAGCAGTGGTACCTTTATTTTCGGTTTTTGATTTAATTCTAAAATGATTGAAATTGTATTTCTTCGATTTTGTTATGAAAAACACTATTTCATGTGAGGTGGATAACCTTGATTTTACGGAATTTGGTATTGGGTTAACCTTACGGACACAAATTTCATTGATTAGTAAAAAGGGTTTTCTTTTCATCATTTCAATGACAATCCTATGTGGAATATTCATCAAGGATCCATTTTTGTCATACGTATTTCCCAAATGAACGAACATCACCCCACTTTTTGATAATACCCTAAAACACTCGTCCATAACGTCACAAACATTACTGATATAATCATCTACATTTTTCTCGTTCCCGTGTTCATTAGACTTTTTAGAATAAACCCTATGTCGATAGAATACCGGACTACAGATGATGGCGTTTATTTTTCCACTGGGGATTTCAGACATATCTACAGAAGATTTACAGAAAATATTAAATCTACCTTTTGATGTGTTTTTTTTACCTCGTATAAAGTTGGGTGTAATTGATTGATTTTCTTGAGTTTCCCTCTTACATAATAAGTGTGCTTGTGAAATTGAAATTTCATCTAATTCAATTTTTTCAAGAAGTTCAGGTCTAATTGACCTAATTGTTTTTAATTTACTTATTTGACCTTCCGCAATACCTATCCTTTTACTAATTACCTTTCTTTTATCCCCTTTGATTAACTCGGCATTTGTGCCGACATCATGTATATTTTCTTTACTTGTGTAATAATACTTCTCTAAAATATCAATTTCCCTTAATAGGGTCGTTGCTTTTTTCAGTCTTGTCCTGTTATAAGAGATTATAAACAACGGAATATCTTCTTTTTCTACTTCAATAAGTTTGACATCCGTTTTCTCATAATTAAGTCTTTGGAGACAAATTAGACGTCTATTTCCAGAAAGAACGAGGTATGATTTAGGTTTTTTAGACTTAATGACAACTAATGGTTCTAATAGTCCAATCTGTTGGATATTTTCCATTAAATCGTCAATATCCATATTACCCATATAGATTTCATCATTCATGGGATGACTGGATAGATTGGATATAGGAACGTTCCTGATAATCATATATCAAATATTAGGATATTACCTCAATGTAGCAAAAAAAATCACTAGTTTTGAGACATATTTCCAATATTATTATGGCAAAAAGTAGTTCAAATAGAAATTTACATTCGGCTAAAACATCAAAAAAAGATGAGTTCTATACTCAATTATCTGATATTGAAAAAGAAGTAAGACATTATAAAGATCATTTCAGAGGTAAAGTTGTTCTATGTAATTGTGATGACCCTCGAGTTAGTAATTTTTTTCATTATTTCTCATACAATTTTGAACAATTAGGACTAAAAAAACTAATTGCTACTTGTTATAAAAATCAAAATACAGATTTATTTAGTGACCACAAATCCGAGGAAGCTGTTTATTTAGTTTATACGGGGGATAAAAATGGGGACAACATTCCCAATCCAGAAGAGATAGGTATTAAAAAATTAAAAGGAGATGGTGATTTTCGAAGTAAAGAGTGTATTGAATTACTCAAGGAATGTGATATAGTAGTTACAAATCCTCCATTTTCACTTTTTAGAGAATTTGTTGAACTAATAATGGAATATGATAAAAAATTTCTAATTATTGGAAACTTAAATGCTATAACATACAAGGAGTTATTTAAGTTAATCAAGGAAAATAAATTATGGTTAGGTTATAGTATTCATAGTGGAGACAGAGAATTTATGGTTCCTTCCGATTACCCCCTAAATGCTGCGGGAAGTAGAATTGATGAAAAGGGGAATAAATTTATAAGGGTTAAAGGTGTAAGATGGTTTACAAACCTCGATTACACAGAAAGACATGAAGACCTTATTTTATACAAAACTTATAAAGGAAACGAAATTGATTACCCAAGATATGATAATTACAATGCTATAAATGTTGACAAAACAAAAGATATTCCTGTTGATTATGATGGTGTAATTGGTGTTCCTATTACATTCCTGGATAAGTTTAATCCAAGTCAATTTGAATTAGTGAAATTTAGAAAAGGGGAAGATGATAAAGATTTATCAATAAATGGAAGATGTCCTTATTTCAGAATTTTAATTAGAAAAAAATAATATGAAAATTGAACTAAAAGAAATCTCAATAAGAGAAGTTTCAAATGGTTATTTCAATGATAATGAGGAAGGAGTTGTAGGGTATGGAGGTAAATTAAACATTAGACCTAAATATCAAAGAGAGTTTGTGTACAAAGACAAACAAAGAGACTCTGTAATTGAGACAATTAGAAAGGATTTCCCTTTGAATGTTATGTATTGGGTAAAAAACGAAGACGATACTTATGAAGTATTGGATGGTCAGCAAAGAACAATCAGTATTTGTGAATATGTTTCAGGTACGTTTTCTCTTAACTCAATGTACTTTCATAACCTTACTAATAGTGATAAGGAACAAATTCTTGATTATAAATTGATGGTCTATTTTTGTGAAGGAACTGATACTGAAAAATTAGATTGGTTCAAGACGATCAATATTGCCGGAGAAAAATTAACAGATCAGGAATTACGAAATGCTATTTATACTGGAACATGGTTGACTGACGCAAAACGTTATTTCAGTAAAACAAATTGTCCCGCATATAATATTGCCAGTGATTATTTGAATGGATCTCCAATCAGACAAGAGTATTTACAAACTATAATTGGATGGTTGAGTAATGACCAGATAGAAGATTATATGGGTAGGAATCAACACTCTCCTAACGCAAGTGAACTATGGTTATATTTCAATAGTGTAATAAATTGGGTTAAATCAGTATTTCCAAAATACAGAAGGGAAATGAAGGGTATTGATTTTGGTAGATTGTATAATCAATTCAAAGACAAACAATACGATACCAATATCCTTGAAGAAGAGATTTCTCGTCTAATGATAGATGATGATGTTACCAAGAAATCAGGAATTTATGAGTATGTTCTCACACGAAATGAAAGATATTTGAGTATTAGGTCTTTTAGTGATAAACAAAAAAGAGAATCATATGAAAGACAGAGTGGAATTTGCATAAAATGTGGAATCAAGTTTGAATTAAGTGAAATGGAGGCTGATCACATTAAACCTTGGCACGAAGGAGGGAAAACAAATAGTGAAAATTGTCAAATGCTTTGTAAACAAGACAATCGAATTAAGTCTGGTAAATAAACTAAAGTTAAAGAAATCTTTAATTCCTGATTATCACTCCTCCCTGATAAAGAAAAAAGAGACCTCCCCGAATCCCCGCACTGCCGGCAGGTATCTAAAAATTCTTTCACAGGGGGTACCATAGTCCTTTCGAATGCCTACCAATTTTTCGTCATTTTATGACACTCTGGGACACTTTCTCGGTCTTACCTCATAGTTCCCCTCGAAAAAATATTTAATTGAAAAACGGGGTGTTTCTGTCGTTTTTATCGAAAAAGTCATGAAAATATCCAAAAGGGATTGACCTCCTCGTCAATCGTGACGAGATAATTTAATTTTTCACTCTCATTTTACAACTCATTTCAATCCTTTCCTCTAAATCAATCTATTTATTGGTAAAGAAATCTATGACTGAAAACCACGAAATCCTATGTCCTAAATTTATCGAATGTGATATATGCGAGACAAAAAGAAATGAGATCAACAGATCACGAATAATGAATTTGTTTGGCATTGAAGATGACATACATATTCTTTCAAAACACTTCTACCATTTGACTATTTCCGTAAAACCTACCCGTGAGACATATCACCATTTCTCACTTGATTCATGGAAGAAATCTGGAAGAGAGTTGATAAATGGTCTGTCATCTTTAAGTTCCGTTAGTAATAGGAAATGGTGGAGTATGTTTGTCGATTCAGGTGTCAGGTATTATTCTGTAAATCAAGAGAGTGATGATGAATATCCAACATTTAATAATCATTTCCTTTTTTTTAGTGACAAGGACAATCTTGATGTTCGAATGAATTTGCAACTAAAATGTCGGTTAAAAAAAATTAGTAAACATTTGAACTTCAAATTTGAATATTTGGGAGTTTATAACCTCGATACAATTAAAGATTCACTTAAAATTGGTGTTTCCGTGAATTGCACATCCACCCCAGTAATAAAACTTGGTGAAGATGTTCTAAATGAAATTTATAAGATAAGAGAACAAAGACCTATACCATTTGGAACAAAAATCAATAATAATACTGGAATCCACCAACCAATAAATTCAATATAAACCTAACCAAAACAATATGAATATGACAGATTTAGTATTAAACAAATCACCCAAAAAACAAAAAAAAATGAAAATTATTATAACCGAAAATCAAGCAAAGATGATAATTGAGAGAACGAAATCAGATTTTTTCAAATCAAATGAATTCAATACAAATGAAACAAATCAAAGATAAAGAAGGTGTGGTTTTCGTAATTATCACTGACCCAAACATTACATCAGAGTTAAGGAATAGTCCACACAACATCTTCGTAAAAAGTATTATAGAAAATGAGTTGAAGGATAATATGGTATATCCCGAAAATAATAAAATAGGATATATGGGAGACATTGAATCAGTCACTTATTTCATTTCAACAATAGTGAAATCTTATTTAGATATATACTTAATTGACAATCAATATAGTATAAAATAAAATACATAATAGTCTAGTAATCACTGAATTATACTTATTTTTGTATCAAAAAAAGATATGAAAAAGGTAGTATTATTTATTCGAAAATCCACTATTCAACAAGAGTACGATCATCAAGAAAATCTCTTAATCGATGTTTGTAAAAAAAATCATTGGGAGATAGTATCGATAATAAGGGAAACTATATCAGGGACAAAACGAAACGAAGACAGAATTGGAATTGAACAACTCAAAAATGTTGTTTTAGAATTGAAACCTGATATTGTTTGTTGTTGGGAAATTAGTCGACTTACTAGGAGTCCACTTGCATTCTATCAGTTGACACAATTTCTTACAGATAATTCTGTTTCACTTTTTATTCAAAATCTAAACCTACACACATTAGATGATAATGGTAAAGAGAATCATCTTACCGGATTGATTTTATCAATCGTTTCGGAGATTTCAAAAATGGAGATTTTGACGCTAAGAAATCGTGTTCGTATATCGTTACAAAACAAACGTGACCAAGGGTTCGTACTCGGGAGACCCAAGAATTCAAAGGATAATAAAGAGAAGACATTGAAGAAATATCCAGAGGTAATAAAGTATCTCCAAAAAGGGTTATCGATTAGAGAAGTTTCACGTTTAACATGTACAAGTATCAATACAACACTAAAGGTATCTAAACTAATCAAGTGATTTTCAGTTAGTTAACATAGTGGTATTATCGTTACCTATTATTATCATGGTTGGACCACCAGGTGCAGGAAAAACATTGTTGGCAAAAACAAGTATTAGTATCCTGCCTAAAATGAGCCACAAGGAAACCCTAGAAACAAGTAAAGTATATAGCTTGATTGGTAAATTATCCCCTCCATCTGGATTGATGCATACACGTCCATTTAGAAATCCGCATCATTCCCTATCAGCCATTGCATTAGTGGGCGGCGGATCCATTCCTCAGCCTGGTGAAATTTCAATGGCGCATAATGGTGTTTTATTTTTAGATGAGCTACCAGAATTCAGTAGAGCAGCCATCGAAATTTTACGCCAACCCATGGAAGCAGGTTTTGTTAGCATCTCTAGATCTAGACAAACCGTTGAGTTCCCTAGTAGATTTATGCTTTTTGCCTCCATGAATCCTTGTCCTTGTGGGTATTTTAATCATCCACAAAAAGCCTGCACTTGCAGTCCTAGTAATGTAAGAAAATACCTACATAAAATTTCGGGGCCATTGTTAGACAGGATTGATTTACAAATAGAAGTGGTACCTGTGAGTTACGAGGAGCTCACCACCCATTCCATTTCAGAAAACTCAATGACGATTCGTGAAAGGGTACAAAACGCAAGAGCCATTCAATTGAAACGATTTAACCAACGCCCAGATATCATTACAAATGCCCAAATGCAATCTTATGAATTAAAAAAATGGGCACAATTAGATGATGCTTCTGCAAAATTATTAAAAATTGCGATGGAACAATTCCAGCTGAGTGCTAGGGCCTATAATCGAATCATCAAAGTAGCACGCACTATCGCAGATTTGGATGGGTCAAAAGATATTCAAAATCAACATATTAGTGAATCCATTCAGTACAGAATGCTGGACCGAGCCGCATGGGGTCAGGCTTATTAATATTTTCTTAATATTGGCCTGTCTTTAGCATCACTAAAGTGCATGCTTCTATCGTGGATATACCTGCCGCATGTGCTAATTGAACTAAAATAGGATTTTCAGTTCCTGGATTAAAAATGATCCGCTCAGGTTTTAGCGCAACAATCTGATCATAATATTCGGCTTGTGCAGTAGGCCCTAAATACAAAGTCAAACTGGCTATGGAGCCTATTTGTGGCCAGTATTGTACAATAGGCAAAGATTGAATCATGCCTTTTTTAATCCCATATGGATAAACTGCATGACCTTTTTCCATTAACATGACCGTAGCCATATAACTGTATCTTTCTGGGTTAGGGGATGCTCCTAAAACCATGGTAACACTTGTTTGCATAAAACAAATCTATTATTAAAAATTTAAATTGTTTTTATTTTGTTACAATAAAAGAATGTAATTTTATGAAAACCAAAAATCCTTAAAAAACATACGTTTATGGCAAGCAAGAAAAAAGCAAAAGCAAAGAAAGCAGTAGCAAAAAAAGCAACCCCAGCTAAAAAGAAGACCGCTCCTAAGAAAGCAGTAGCGAAAAAAGCAGTAGCTAAGAAAGCAAAAAAAGCAGTAGCGAAAAAAGCAGTAGCTAAGAAAGCACCTGCAAAAAAGAAAGCAGCTTCTAAAAAGAAGACCGCTCCTAAGAAAGCAGTAGCAAAAAAAGCAGTAGCTAAGAAGGCACCTGCTAAAAAGAAAGCAGCTCCTAAAAAAGCAGTAGCAAAGAAAGTAGTTGCTAAGAAGGCTCCTGCTAAAAAAGCAGTAGCGAAGAAAGCAGCTCCTAAAAAGAAAGCAGCTCCTAAAAAAGTAGTCGCTCCAGTTGCAGCCCCTGTGGTAGCTCCTGTTGTTACACCTTCGCTTTTCGAAACTCCAGGTAAGGATAACAATCCAACAGCTTAATTAAAACAGCTTAATATAAATCCCGCTTTATGCGGGATTATTTATGTCAAATCAAAAAATTCAACAAAAAAGCCTCACCAATTTTCGGTGAGGCTTTTTAATATCATTATTAATAAATAAGGGCCTTAAATAATTTATAAAAGAAAAAAAACGAGGGGCCCGTTTATGGGGCCCCTCGAAAAAATCATTATTATTAATAAATAAGGGCCTTAAATTCTTTAAAGGCCCTTATTTATTACACAAACATTCTGATAGGTTCTTCTAAAAAGCTTTTCAAAGTTTGTAAGAAAGCTGATCCTGTTGCACCATCTACTACTCTATGGTCACAACTTAAGGTTACATTCATCACATTACCTGGTACTATTTGACCATTCTTTACCACAGGCTCCTGTGCAATACCACCTACCGCTAGGATACAAGCATCTGGTGGGTTAATAATTGCAGTAAATGAATCTATTCCAAACATACCTAAATTAGAAATGGTGAAAGTACTTCCTTCCCAATCTGAAGGTTGTAATTTTTTATCTTTTGCTTTTTTAGCAAACTCTTTTACAGATACACTTATTTCATCCAAAGAAAGTCCGTCTGCAAAACGAAGTACAGGAACCAATAATCCTTCGTCTACCGCAACGGCAATACCAATATTCACATGATGGTTTGCACGAATCACATCGCCTAACCAACTACTATTCACTTTAGGATGTTGTTTTAAAGCAAGGGCTACTGCTTTTACGATAAAATCATTGAAGCTAATTTTAACAGGTGCTGTTTCATTCACGACTGTTCTAGCCGCAATGGTCGCATCCATGTTAATTTTCATAGTTAGATAAAAATGCGGCGCTGTAAATAAACTTTCACTTAAACGTCTTGCAATGGTTTTACGCATTTGAGAAACCGGCGTATCAACAAAACTTACTTGACCAACAAAATTCGTATTTCTTGGAGCTGCTGCTTTTGCAGTGCTTGAAGTATTACCTGGCGTATAATTTTCTAAATCTGTTCTTGTTATTCTTCCATGCTCACCGGTGCCTTGAACATATTTTAAATCTATTCCTTTTTCCTTAGCAATTTTTTTAGCTAAAGGCGATGCAAAAATTCTTCCCTCATTTACTACTTGCGTTGAAGTAGCTTGTACAGCAGTCGCTGTAGGCATAGGTGCAGCTTGAGGAGTAGATGCTGTTGGTAAAGCTGGAGCCGATACTGATGCAGCAGTTGCTTGTGCAGCGCCGCCTTTTAATGCAGCCACAATTGGTGCAATCTCCAAACCTTGTTGTCCAATGATACAAAGTAAATCGTTCACTAAAATCTTCTCTCCTGCTTGAGCACCTTGGTATAATAAAATGCCATCTTTATAAGATTCCAATTCCATCGTTGCCTTATCGGTTTCGATGTCTGCTAATACTTCTCCTTTTTTTACTGTATCTCCAATTTGCTTATGCCATCCTGCAATCACCCCTTCGGTCATAGTATCACTCAATCGAGGCATCAATACGACTTCTTCCATTGCCGAAAAATCTGCAGCAGGAGCTGCAGCTGCTGGAGCTGTTGCTGGCACATCTGAAGTTTCAACAGGAACAGGGGCATTTGCTGCACCTTTATTTGGAGTAATCAAAGCAGATACATCTTCCCCTGCTTTTCCAAAAATGGCTAATAAATCGTTGACTTGTAATTTGCCGCCGCGAGGCGTACCTATATGTAATAAAACACCATCTTGATAGCTCTCCAATTCCATGGTCGCTTTATCCGTTTCAATTTCGGCTAACAAATCACCTTTTTTTACGGTATCCCCCACATTCTTGTGCCAAGCTGCAATAACACCTTCGGTCATGGTATCACTCAAACGGGGCATTAATATTACTTCTGCCATAGGTAAAAAGATAATTTGTAATTGAGTGGTGAAATTACACTAAAAATATATTTTTTCCCACCGAAATAGGCAATTTTATACCAAATAAGGTCAAATTAAGGCAGATAAAAATAAATCCTAGATACCTTATTGCCCTTGCGCTAAACTATAAGCTTTTTTGTCTCCCCACATGTTCAATATTTCAACTGAACTAATCTGAAAATTTTTAGCAAGCGCACTGTATAAATTGATGATGTCTGATTGGGTAAGTGGCGTCGCATTTTCCGTTTCAAACCTAAGAAGATATTGATTCACTAGGTTGGTGAAAACAGAGCCTGTTGGCCAAACCTGCGTTCCTCTATTAGAAATAGTCACCAACTTCAATTCATTTTTTTCTTGTTGCATGGCTACAGCAGCCAATTCATTTGGTTGTAATGTGGATTCAATAAAGAAATCTGCTCCAACAATTTTATGGGGCTCATTATTAGAACCCAATAACATTGGATTCTTTGAAATTGCCTTATTAGTAGATACAAAATCAAAATCTTTCAAATTAGGTTTTGGATTTTGTGTTGATTGTTTGCCAAAATTATCAATGATAGCTTGTGCAAAAACAGTGGTATTCACTGAAGCAATAGACTTGTCTCCAAAATCACCTGTATGCACACCCGACTCCAATGTAAATAATAATGCATTTTCAATCATGACTGCTTTTTCCATCATGCCTAGATGACGCAACATATTTAATCCACTCAATAATAATGAAGTAGGATTGGCAATATTTTTACCTGCAATATCTGGCGCAGTGCCATGTACTGCCTCAAAAATAGAAATATGATCTCCAATATTTGAAGATGGCGCAAAACCAAGCCCACCAACCAATCCAGCACATAAGTCACTCACAATATCCCCTTGTAAATTGGTTAGTACAATCACATCAAATAATTCTGGATGACTTACCAATTTCATACATAAATCATCTACAATGATATCGTCCGCTTTCAGATTTGGATATGCCTTTGCAATCTCATTAAAGACTTCCAAGAATAGACCATCTGTTAGCTTCATAATATTTGCCTTATGTCCACAAGTAATTCTTTTTGCCCCTTTTTTTTGAGCCATTTCAAATGCATAACGAATCACTTGTTCACTTCCCCCTCTGGTAATATATCTTCTGGCAATGGCTACATCTTGTGTTAACTTATGTTCGATACCACCATAAGTGTCTTCGATATTTTCACGCACGATGGTCAAATCGATATTGATACCTGCTTTACTAAAAACAGTATCTACCCCACTTAAAGTTTGAAATTTTCTGTCATTCGCGTAAGTGTTCCAGGTTTTTCTTGCCGTTACATTGACACTTTTCACCCCTTTGCCTTTTGGTGTTTCCATTGGCCCCTTAAAAAGGATGCCTAATTGTTCAATCGTTTCTTTTGCTTCTGGAGTCATCCCATTACTGAACCCTTTATCAAATACCCATTTACCCATGTCTACAAACTGATAGTCCAATGGTAATTTAGCTGCATTGAATATGCCAATAACCGCGTCCATAATTTCAGGACCGATTCCGTCACCTTTAGCTACAGCTATCTTCATTTTAGTCAGTTTTAATGGTAAAAAGGGCATTTGAAAATATAATTTGCAAACGCTGCCGCAAAGTTAGGTGAGTTCCTTCTGGTTTAAAAAAAATAGCCTGACTTTTTGGACAAGCTGAGTAAAATATTTCCTAAATTTATCCCGCAGTATACTCTGCAAGTTACTTTTGATCACAATGGTCATGATTTCTACAATTTCCGAAGGCATAGAAGTAAGTGTTGAGACCTTTTACCAAAAAGATTACAGCAATCCTTTGCAGCAAGATTTTATGTTTGCTTATCGCATTACGATCGAAAACCACAACTCATTTCCTGTAAAACTACTGCGTAGATTTTGGGAAATATTTGACAGCAATGGAGAGCATAGAATTGTAGAAGGCGAAGGCGTGGTAGGTGTTCAACCTTTAATCATGCCAGGAAAGCAATACCAATATGTAAGTGGCTGTAATTTAAAAACTGAATTAGGTAAAATGCAGGGTTACTACAATATGGAAAATGTTGAAAATAGGGAAGCCATTCAAGTTAAAATTCCTGCATTCAAAATGATTGCACCCGTAAAATTAAATTAAAAATCCACCTCTACCTGATCAAAGATGGTCTTGGCGGGGGTTTTCAATAATTGATTGAGATCGCTTTTTGACTTTCCTTTTTGTTGATTCATCCAAGATTGTACCATACGATAGCCTATAAATTTACCCACGTTGCCTGGTATATCCTCTCCAAAATAATCATTATACGGCGCTTCTTTTAAAATCGCTGAAGTCAAATTCGGGTCCACCGAAAAAAGTCTGTTTTGGCTTGATAAGAAAGTCCAAATATCTCCTTTATTTTCTTCAATTGCTTTTAACTGATTACCTGTATAACCTAATAAAAGCGTATCCGAAGTCGTTGGCAAACATTGGCTGAGTATATATTGACGTTTGCCTATTTCAATCATTTGTTCAATCAACTGCTTCCCATTCATTGCTAAAGGATCATAGTCGTTTAAAATATTTTGAATGGAATTCACTACAATATATTCTGGTGCAAATTGACGACTAATATAAGTTGGGTAGATGGTATTTATTTGTTCGGAGTAATACCAGCTTGATGCAGCACCCATATATAATTGAAGTCCAATTGCAAGTCCATCTTTAGTCACCACATTCCCATAGGTTTCGAGTGGCCCTATAAAATAAATAATTTGCGTTGGCAAAGTATAGGATGGAAAATAATAATGGAATCTTTTAAATGCTTCTGTGATCTCTGGAGTTGCTTTCTTGGATGCTTGTACTTTTTGAGTGGCTTGATAGATGGGGAGATAGGCTTTATAAAAAGCCAATATCTTTTTAGGCTCTTTTTTTGAAGACAGCATCAAAATTCGATTAAAATAATCTTCCGAAAATTGAGGATATGCTTGGACTAGTTTGGCCAAATCTGACTCAAAATGCAAGCTGTCCATGGCAAAGAAAGCACTGTCGAATCTAATCGCAGTGATATTTGGCTTTGGCGCATGTAGGGCAGGGTCTTGAGGCGCCGTATTACAGGCTCCAAGGGCAAGTCCAATCCATCCATAAAATAAAGCAGTTAAACGCATCCTCGAAAGTACAAAAAAAGCGAGGTTATTTCTTTTAAAAACCGACCTTTGAGGCATGAAAATTTGTATCGCCCAACAGAATTATCATATTGGCAATTTCGAGGCCAACACAAAACAGATTGTGGATGCTATTGAGCGTGCAAAGCAACAAGGTGCTGATTTAATTTTATTTAGCGAAATGAGTGTCTGCGGTTATCCAGCGAGAGACTTTGTAGAGTTCAATGATTTCATCAATCAATGTTATGCCAGTGTAGATGCCATTAGAAAAGTGGCAGACACCATTGGTGTGTTGATTGGCGCGCCAGCACATAATACCAATGAAAAAGGGAAGCCTTTGTACAACGCAGCGTTTTTTTTATACGATCAAAAAATTCAAGCAGAGATTCATAAAACATTATTACCTACTTATGATGTATTTGACGAGAATCGATATTTTGAACCAGCGAGCGAATGGAAATTAGTACCCTTCAAAGGAAAGCAATTAGCGATCACCATTTGTGAAGACATTTGGAATTTAGGAGACAACCCATTGTACACGATTTGCCCAATGGATCAAATGATGCAACAGGCTCCAGATATTTTACTCAATTTAAGCGCATCACCATTTGATTATACCCATGACGAAGACCGAAAAGCCACCATCAAATCAAATGTAGTTAAATACAAAAAGCCATTGTTTTATTGCAATGCCATTGGAAGTCAAACAGAAATCGTATTTGATGGCGCTTCTTTAGTTTTTGATAAGGATGCTAATTTATGTGGTGCCTTACCCATGTTTGAAGCTGCTATGCAAATTTTTGAATGCAATGATGACGGAACCATCAATGCGCCAATCCTTGAACCAGCAGCATCTGTTCCAAGTAAAGAATTGAATCCTGCTAATCTAATACCCGCATTGAATATCGACCAAGTGTATAAAGCATTGGTATTAGGTGTGAAGGATTATTTTAATAAGATGGGTTTTAAAAAAGCAATCCTAGGATCTTCTGGAGGGATTGACTCCGCTGTAACCCTTGCCATTGCTTGCGAAGCACTTGGCAAAGAAAATGTATATGCCATTTTAATGCCTTCACCCTACTCCACTGCACATTCTGTGGATGATGCAGTTCAATTAAGTAAAAACTTAGGCAACCCATACGATACCATTGCGATTAAAGATGTCTTTGAAAGTTTTTTACATACATTGAAACCTATTTTTAAAGACCTGCCCTTCTCATTAGCCGAAGAAAATATTCAAAGCAGGTCGAGAGGAAATCTACTTATGGCGATTGCAAATAAATTTGGCTATGTTTTGCTGAACACTTCCAATAAAAGCGAATTGGCAACAGGTTATGGTACATTGTATGGTGATATGGCTGGGGGATTGGGTGTATTAGGGGATTGTTATAAATTACAAGTGTACGAATTGGCCAAGTACATCAATTCAAATAAAGAAATCATCCCAACAAATATTATTGAAAAAGCACCAAGCGCTGAACTAAGACCAGATCAAAAAGACAGTGATAGCTTACCAGACTATGCCGTATTGGATCAAATTTTATACCAATACATTGAAAAACGTGCAGACCCTGCAATCATTAAAGCACTTGGATTTGACGCAGCATTGGTAGATCGTACCTTAAAAATGGTGAATACCAATGAATATAAACGCAACCAATTTTGCCCAATCATTCGAATATCACCAAAAGCATTTGGCGTGGGAAGAAGGATGCCTATTGTTGGAAAATATTTAAATTAGGATATGAAAAACAAAATATTGATTTGCTTAGCGCCTGTTTTACTTTTTTTAAGCTTGAACACTGTTGCACAAAAAACAGCGCCCATTTTACCTGGCGCTTATCAAACTGCAGCATACATGCCCCTTTTAAAAAATAAAAGAGTGGGTTTGTTTACCAACCACACTGCTACAGTAGGCAAAAAACATTTGATAGACACATTACTTGCAAGCGGAATTCAAATACAAAAAGTATTTACACCAGAACATGGCCTTAGAGGCACTGCAGACGCAGGAGAAAAAACCAAGGATGGCATAGATGAAGCCACTGGCGTAAAGATTGTTTCACTCTATGGAAAAAAATACGGACCAAGTGAAGAAGATCTTAAAGATGTAGATGTATTGTTATTTGATATACAAGATGTGGGGACAAGATTCTATACTTATATTTCTTCACTACAATATTATATGGAAGCTGCATGGGCCAATAATAAACTCTTGGTTATTTTAGATCGTCCAAATCCAAATGGGCACTATGTAGATGGACCTGTATTAGAAAAACCATATAGTAGTTTTGTTGGTAAGAAATCTATTCCAACAGTTTATGGCATGACCATTGGCGAATACGCTACAATGTTGGTAGGTGAAAAGTGGTTGACAGCACCAGCCGATAGTACGATCAATAAAGCAGGAATTCCAATTCAATTGACTGTGATTGGATGCAAGAATTATGATCATAGTTCCATGTATACCTTTAATATTGCGCCCTCACCAAATTTACCAGACATGAATGCCATCTACTGGTATCCAACTACCTGTTTGGTAGAAGGTTCTGTAATGAGTGAAGGACGAGGTACTTCACATGCATTTGCGCATATTGGTCACCCAAGTATTCAAGGCAAAAGTTTTAGCTTTATTCCTGGGCCAAGAACGGGCGCAATGAATTCAAAATTGTATGGACAGACTTGCTATGGATGGGATTTAAGCAAGCAACAAGCGCCTAATCAAATTGATCTAGATTTGATCATCGAGATGTACCAAGCTTTCCCTGTAAAAGATAGTTTTTTTATTCAACCTAAATCAAAATTAGCCACCGACTACTTCTTCAATAAATTAGCTGGTAACGCTACTTTGATGGAACAATTAAAATCAGGACAATCTGCTGCAACTATTAGAGCTAGCTGGCAACCTGGCTTAGCTGCATTTAAATTAATGCGTAAAAAATATTTATTGTATACGGATTTTGAATAGGAAGTATAAGATCAAACCAAATGAATAAATGAATGAACTAATTAATCAAATTCATTTTACTACATATAAAAAAAGGTCCCGAAATTTCGGGACCTTTTTTTATATAATCAAATAACCCATTGAATAATTAATTCAATTACAGATTCAATTATCCTCCAATGATTGGAATGGCTAATTGATGTACTGCATCGTTTAATTTTTTAACACCTGTTTTCTTCAATGTATCCAACTTATTGAATTCAGCATCTACTTGTCCTTTCAAGAACTCATAAACCCCTTGCACTTGTTGTGTTGGAGCAGTATAACCAGATGCAGCTGATTCAAATACACCCGCAATTTTGTCGTCTAAGCGAATTGGGAAATTCAAAACGTCTTGTCCGCTTTTTGCTTTTGTTTGGTGCAATGCTTCTTCGATTGAAGTTAAACTAGCCAATACTTCCTTTGCTTGTTTTTGGAAAGCAGAATCTTTTGTCTTCTTCTGTAATATACCAATCTGTGCACGTAATTCTTTGATGCTCTTTAAATTTTTCATGATCTCACTAAAAGTGCCGGACACTTTTAATAAGAATTGTTCCTGTGCTTTCAAATCTGCATCGGATACTTTATAATTTGGATCAGCCACAATTGTAAATGGCATTTCACTCACTGTATTATCTATAGTCATTTTCGCCGTGTACTTACCCGGAGCAGCCAATACTGGGCTAGTTGAACCATTCCAAAGAATCAAACCAGTCTCTGGTTTTTCTGCTTCTTTATGGTACATATTCCAAACAAAACTTTGGAATCCAGCCTCGCTGCTTGGACCACCTACTTCTGAATGATTGATTGTTTTAATCACTTTTTTCTGATCATCCATGATCACGATTTCTACTTTAGATGAATCAGTATTTGCTTTCCAGTATTTGATCACAACGCCTTTAGCAGGATTCGTTCCTACATTCGCTGGCATACTTGCACTAACACCACGTCCTCTTCTGCCGCCCATTTGTGGAGGTACACGGTAGGTATTGGCAATTGGGAATACTTGACTTGCTGTAGGAGCAGGTTGGAAATTTTCTACAAATGACAAGTCATCTAAAACATAAATACTTCTTCCTTGTGTTCCCACAATTAAGTTATAATCCTTTATCAATAAATCAGTGATAGGAGTGACTGGAAGATCTAATTGAAAACGCTCCCAAGACGCACCATCATTAATAGATACATACAATCCATATTCTGTACCTGCAAACAATACACCAGCTTTTCTTGGACTAGCAACAATCGCTCTTGTAAAATGCATTGGATCTATTCCATTGGTAATTTTAGTCCATGTCGCACCATAGTCTGTTGTCTTGTAGATATAAGGCGCAAAGTCGTCTAACTTGTACCTTGTTCCAGCAAAATAAGCAGTTCCTTTTCTAGTTGGATCTACTTCCACTCTGTTCCACATAATCCATTTAGGTGCATCTTTTGGTGTCACATTCGCCCATGTTTTACCACCATCTTTACTCACACTAATCACACCGTCATCACTACCTGTCCATAATAAATCTTTTTCAACAGGTGATTCTGCAGCAGTGAAAATCGTACAATAATATTCTACACTGGTATTGTCTTGTGTTATGGGTCCACCAGAACTTTTTTGTTTTGTTTTATCATCCGTCGTTAAATCTGGAGATAACATATTCCAACTTGCTCCTTCATTTTCTGAAGAAAATAAATGGTTACCTGCAGTGTATAATTTCTTTGGATTATGCGGAGAGAAGAAAATTGGATGATTCCATTGGAAACGATACTTCATCACTTCTGCGCCTGCACCCATTGGATTATCTGGCCATACATTGATCACTCGATTCTCACCCGTTTTATGGTCATAACGTGTAATCAATCCACCATAAGAGCCTCCATACACAATATCACTATTCGTTGGATCAGCCACAATATAACCACTCTCACCACCTGCAGTGACATCAAAATCGTTTTCGCCAATGAATGCACCATAAGTACTTGACTTAATTCTGAATGCAGAATTGTCTTGTTGTGCGGCTAAGATTCTGTAAGGGAAACTATTGTCAGTACTTAAACGATACACTTGTACAGTTGGCTGATTCATCATCGTACTCCAGTTTCTACCAGCATCCATACTCACTTGCGCACCACCGTCGTCTGATACAATCATTCTTTTGCCATTCTTAGGATCAATCCATAAATCATGGTGATCCCCATGAGGTGTTCTTAAAGAAGTAAAGCTTTTACCGCCATCAGAAGACACCATAAAGTTCACATTAGGACAGTATACTTTATTTTCATCTGCCGGATCTACAAATACTTTGGTATAGTACCAAGCACGTTGACGAATATTATTATCGCTACTTGCTAATTCCCAACTTTTTCCTGCATCATTTGATACATATAAACCGCCATTTGCATTTTCAATCAATGCATATAATTTATCGGTATTTGATTTTGCGATTGCCACACCAACGATACCCCACACACCCTTAGGTAGTCCTTTATTGTTTCTAATAGACGCCCAAGTATTTCCACCGTCTGTACTTTTATACATACCAGAACCTGCGCCTCCACTTTCTAAACTATAGGGCGTACGAATTAACTCCCATGTACCTGCATACATGATGTCTGGATTGCTTGGATCAATGATTAAATCACTCGCCCCTGTTTGTGGATTCACATACAATACTTTTTTCCATGTAGTGCCTCCATCTAAACTTTTGTACACCCCTCTGTTTTCATTTGGACCAAATAAATGACCCATCACAGCAGCCCATACAATATCTGGATTTTTTGGATGCACAATCAAACGAACAATATGACGACCTTCTTTTAGACCAATATTCTTCCATGTCTTACCATCATCTGTTGACTTCCACATGCCTTCTAAACCTTCGCTTACATTTCCACGCATAGAATTCTCCCCTTCGCCTACATATACAATAGATTCATTCGATGGCGCAATGGCAATGGAACCAATTGTACCACCAAAATACCCATCAGATATATTTTTCCAGTTATTCCCAGCGTCAGTTGTTTTCCATACACCTCCACCTGTTGCACCCATGTAAAAAGTATTTACATCAGTATAAGAACCCACACCTGCTGCAGCACGTCCACCTCTGAAAGGGCCCACTAGTCTAAAACTTTGTGCTTTAATTATTGGGTCTTGCGTCAATTCAACTGACTTAATTGGTTCTGTTGATTTTTTCTTTTGCGCTTGCAAAGGACTTAATGAAATCAGTCCAATAAATGCGGCAAATACAAAAAGTAATTTTTTCATAATCGAAGTTTATAATGAATAATCCTTGTTTAAATAGTCAAACTAACGAGCCCTCCAATCGGAGGGCTGCGTCTTTATTTAATCGCTTCTATTTCTTTGAATTTTTTAATTGGTGTTGCTTCTACTAATTTTCTAAAGTCTGCCCAATCTTTTGCAAAGAATGCATTCACTTTTGAAGCCACATCAGCAGCTACCACAGTGGCATCTGCAATGGCACGATCTTCTTGTGCGCCAGGCATAGAAGTCTTACCCATTACAAGCATACTTGCATTGCGGATAATACCTATTGGCGTGATCGCTGCAACGGTTCCGTATCCTTGCTTTTCTTGTCTTTTGCCCACCATCATTTCTCTTAAGTTCTTCACTTTTTCAGTAATGGCTTTATGCACTTTATTCAAGCTATCCAATCCTTTGTCTTTTTTATCTTTCCACTCTGCTTTTAATTGAACTAAAATTAAATCTGCATCATCCAATTGGTCTTGCGCAGCATTGTGTTTATCTGCAACCATTTGCAATTGATCTAATAATTTATCCTGTGCAAGTACTACTTCGTTTTTACTTGGAAGTCTTGGATCATCTGCCACTTCAACCATCGCTGAATCTTTCCAATTACCCGCAGTAACCACTACTTTGTATTTACCCGGCAATACATCTCTGCCTGTGAATTCTCTTTCCTCTGCAGGGCTTGCATCAGCAGTGCCTTCTGCCATTCTTCTACCAAATCCCCCGCCACCAGATTTTGGTGCACCCGCGCCTCTTTTTCCTTTTTGCTCAAAGCCCCAATAGCTTCTATTCAAACCTGATGAATCTAATTTTACATTCAAATTTCTAATCACACTATCCATCGCATCTTTGATTTGCACTTTTGCTTTCTTCACAGTATCGGTAGAGTAAATTGAAATAGCCATGCCTGTTGGTTTATTTGGCGCATCCCACATACCCCATGTACTCCATTCATACGGTGAATTCTTAATAGACAAATTGATTGCAGAAGGAGGCACCGTCACAAAGAATTTTGCAGTTTGCGCTTTAGCTAGTTTTCTTAATGGTCTAATATCATCCAATACCCATAAGCTTCTTCCAAATGTAGCGATGGCTAAATCTGCTTCTCTTTCTTGAATGGCGAAATCATAAGTTGATACAGAAGGATATCCATTTTTCCATTGTTGGAATTGAACCCCATTGTCTAAACTGATATACATACCTTGTTCTGTTCCTACAAAAATTAAATTTGGTTCCGTTGGATCTTGCAATACTGTTAATGCATAACCTGTGACTTTCTTTTCATCCACCATGTTCATCCAAGTTTTACCAGCATCCATTGATCTGAAAATATATGGAGCGAAATCGCCTTGTCTGTAATTGTTCACTACCACAAATACTTCGTTTACATTGAATGCAGAAGTTCTTATTTGAGGAATCCAAGCACCTTTAGGTAAGCCAGTGATATTGGCTGTTAAATCCGTCCAAGTTGCACCACCATCGCTTGTCATTTGAACCTTACCATCGTCTGTACCAATATAGATTAATCCTTTTTGTACCGCACTTGGTGCAATACAAATAATCGTACAAAAATTTTCTGCACCAGTGATATCAATACTTAATCCACCATTGTCTCTTTGGTCAATTTTAGCACTATCGTTCGTTGTTAAATCTGGAGAAATCAATTCCCAAGCAGCCCCTTTATTGATGCTCTTATGTAAAAATTGAGAACCGAAATAAATTGTTTTTTTATCAAATGGATCTTGTGCAATTGCAGCATTCCAGTTAAAACGTAATAATGTTTTTGCATTAGGTGCTGGTGGCTTGATATAAGAAGATTGTCCTGTTACGGTATTGTATCTTCCTACGTTACCTCCTTGACTCATTGCATACACCCAATTTGCATCTTCTGCATCTGGCATCACATCAAATCCATCTCCACCCCATAAATTATCCCAATCAAAATTGCGAATACCACCTTGTGTAGTGGTATAAGCAGGGCCTCTCCAAGAACCATTGTCTTGCATACCGCCCATCACGTGATAAGGAATTTCATTGTCTACATTAATATGGTAAAATTGTCCTACAGGAATTTTCTCATCAAACATCCATGTCTTACCACCATCACGTGTAATACCTATACCACCATCGTTTCCGTCAATGATGTATTTATTATCGGTTGGATGAATCCAAAATGCATGGTGATCTGGGTGGATACCACTGTAAGGAATAATGGTTTCAAAATTCTTTCCACCATCAATACTTTTTTGAACTGTTTGACTGATATACCATAATGTATTTTCATTCAATGGATCGCTAATGACATCTTGAAAATAGAAAGGACGATTGTCTACAATCGACTTTTGACCATTCACTAATTTCCAAGAATAGCCACCATCTTCACTCTTATACAATCCACTTTTCTTTGATTCTACCAAGGCATACACCACATTTGGATTTGAACGACTAATCGTAATACCTACACGACCTAAATCGCCATCAGGTAAACCATGTTCTTTTCCTAATTTGGTGAAATTTTTACCACCATCAATGGTCATGTACAATCCACTTCCCTTTCCACCACTTTCTAAATGATATGGATTACGGTAATGATGCCACATGGCCACAAATAATTTATTAGGATTCGAAGGATCCATGATCATATCACCAGGACCAGATGTGTCATTGGTAAATAAGATTTGATTCCATGTATCTCCACCATCTGTTGTTTTGTATACACCTCTATTTTTGCTCTGTCCATACGGATTACCAATCGCGCCAGCATAGACTGTATTTGGATTAGATGGATCAATGATGACTCTATGAATATTTCTTGTTAGCTCTAAACCCATGCGCTTCCAAGTTCTACCTGCATCCATTGTTTTATAGATACCTTCTCCAATACTGATTGAGTTTCTTGGATTACCTTCTCCAGTACCTACCCAAACAACGCTTGGATTAGATTGCTGAATCGCTAATGCACCAATGTTTAAAATAGGTTGTTCGTCAAAAACAGGCGTCCAACTAACACCGGCATTGCTTGTTTTCCAAACACCGCCCGATGCAGCACCAATCCAAATATGATTTGGATTTGCGACTTCCGCATCAATGGTCGTGACACGCCCACTCATACTTGCTGGTCCAATATTTCTTGGCTTCCAATCTTTAAATACTTTGTTGATGTCTACTTTTTCGGTAGTAGCTACTGGAGCAGTAGCTGCTTTCTTTACTTTTTGTGCATTGGCATGACTCATTGTCAAAACAGTTGCCAATAACATAGAACCAAGGGTAATAAAACGCATATGAACTTATTTTCTTTTTAAAATAATGAAGTTCTAAGCTATTGCATTTTGCCCAAAAATCAATAAAAAATGGATGAACGTTATTTTAGAGTTTTTCGATGATGCCGGCCACGCCCTGACCCCCGCCCACACAGGCTGTAACGATACCATATCGCTTATTCAATCGTTCTAAGTCATTGATTATCTGTACAGTTAATTTTGAGCCAGTGCAACCCAAAGGATGGCCTAAGGCGATTGCACCCCCATTGATATTGACTTTATTTTGATCTAAATCTAGGGTTCTAATCACAGCTAAAGCCTGAGATGCAAAAGCTTCATTGAGCTCAAAAAGGTCTATTTGGTCTAGACTCATGCCTGCTTGTTTCAATACTTTTGGCACTGCTTCTATTGGTCCAATCCCCATAATTCTTGGATGCACACCAGCCACTGCACAATTCACCAATCTTCCAATTGGCTTAAGTCCTAGAGATTGCATTAAACTTTCACTCATCACCACCACAAAGCTTGCACCATCACTTGTTTGAGAGGAGTTACCAGCGGTCACGCTTCCTTTCATAGCAAATGCTGGTTTTAATTTAGCTAAAGCTTCTAATGTCGTATCTGCACGAACACCTTCATCCGTATCCACTGTGAAATTTCTTGTTGCTTTCTTATTGTTTTCGTTAAGATAGGTTTCTGTGATCTCAATCGGCAAGATTCCTTTCTTGAAATGGCCATTGTCAATTGCTTGTTTAGCTTTTTGGTGCGAAGCCAATGCAAACGCATCTTGATCTTCCCTGCTTACCTTGTATTCATTGGCCACCGCCTCGGCAGTTAAACCCATTGATAAATAAAAATCTGGCTCATCTTTTGCAATCGAATAAGCTGGAACAGTTTTCCAACCTGCAGTTGGGACCATGGACATAGATTCTGTTCCACCAGCAATAATACAATCTGCCATACCTGTTCTGATTTTAGCAGTCGCCATCGCAATACTTTCTAACCCACTTGCACAATATCGATTGATGGTGATGCCTGGTACTTCTATTCCCAATGCTTTTGCCGCAATGATTCTGCCAAATTGCAAACCTTGCTCTGCTTCTGGCACTGCATTGCCGACAATCACATCGTCAATTAATTTGTATTCTAATGCTGGTAAGGATTTCATTAAACCTTGAATGAGTTCAATGGCCAATTCGTCGGAACGCATAAAACGGAAGCCTCCTTTTTTACTTTTGGTCACTGCTGTTCTAAAACCCGCTACGATATAAGCTTCTTGCATAAAAAAGTCTTTAATTGACTCCCTAAATGTAGGCTTTTTTATAAAAAGTTGTTTATGCAACTAAATATTTCATTGTAAATTTGTTGTATGATCTATCCATTCATCAGAAACACCCTTTTTTTACTCCCTCCTGAAACTGCACACCAGGTCTCTATGAAAGGCTTAGATATTGCCGCTGCATTACCCGTATTCAATACATTATTGCGTGGCTATTTTCAAGTAGAAGACCCAAGTTTAGCAAAAACAGTTTTTGGTTTGCATTTTCCCAACCCAGTGGGACTTGGCGCAGGATTTGATAAGAACGCAGCAAATTTGGATGCATTGGAGCTATTAGGTTTTGGATTTATTGAAATTGGTACAGTGACACCTAAACCACAAGCTGGCAATGCACAACCAAGATTGTTTAGACTCACAGATCAACAAGCCTTGATCAATCGTATGGGGTTTAACAATGATGGTGTAGAAGCCATTGCTAAAAGATTAAAAGAAAGAAAAGCATCTACCCAATCCAATTTAATTATTGGCGGCAATATTGGTAAAAATAAAGTCACTGAAAATCAAGATGCTTGGAAAGATTATTGCACCAATTTTATAGGACTAGAAGAAGTGGTAGATTACTTTGTAGTGAATGTAAGTTCTCCTAACACACCAGGCCTTCGTGAATTACAAGAAAAAGAAGCATTGAGAAAAATATTTTCTGAACTTCAGTTAATCAATAAATATAACAAACCTATCCTGTTAAAAATTGCACCCGATTTAGAAATAAGTGCCTTGGATGATATCATTGCATTGACTTCTGAAGTAAAAATAGACGGATTGGTATCAAGCAATACCACATTGGATCGTAGCCTCTTAAATCCTAAAAATTTAGCAAGCGCGAAAGAGATGGGCGCAGGTGGATTAAGTGGACTGCCTTTACTCAACAAATCAAATCAAGTTTTGGAATATCTATACAAAGGTATTGGCGATCGACTACCCATCATTGCAAGTGGTGGCATTTTCAAGCCAGCAGATGCAAAAGCAAAATTAGATGCAGGTGCTAGTTTAGTGCAAGTATGGACAGGATTTATTTATGAAGGGCCAGCGATTGTAAAAAATATCTTAAATGCCCTCAAAAAATAAATTTTAATTCATGTTGTCCATTCATTGTTTTTGTTTCAATGCATTTCAGGAAAATACTTATGTGATATTCAATGCAGAAAAGGAAGCCATCATCATTGATCCAGGTTGTTATTTAAAACATGAGCAAGCGCAGCTTGCCAACTTCATTGCAGACAATCATTTGACACCTATTTTATTATTGAATACGCATTGTCATTTAGACCATGTGTTTGGCAATAATTTTGTGAGTGATACTTATGGATTGACTGCTTTATTTCATCAGAAAGAACAAGCAGTCATAGACCGATTACCCGAAGGTGGCGCAAGATGGGGGGTTCCTACTGAAGCCTACAAAGGAAAAGTACAATATATACAACATGACGAATTCATTCAATTTGGTAATGATGGATTTAGAGTGCTTGACACACCGGGACATTCACCAGGGAGTGTATGTTTCTATCATGCAAAAGAAGATTTTTTGATTGGTGGTGATTTAATTTTTAAAGATGGTGTAGGCAGAACAGATATGCCAGGAAGTAATCCATTAGATTTAATCAAGAGTATACAAACTCAAATTTTCCCATTACCAGATACCATGACCATCTATTCGGGCCATGGGCCAGCCACCACCTGGGGTAGGGAGAAAAAAACAAACCCCTATATATTACATTTGATGAAGGGTGAAAAATCTTAATACTTGTTTGTAGTTAACAATTAATTAATATTACCCTAGCCTAGTCTTATGCTGATTAAAGGGTATTTTTGCGACATACATTATGGAAACCAATCCGATTAAAATACTCATTGCAGACGATGAACCAGATATCATCGAAATTATAAGCTTCCACTTGAATAAAGCAGGGTATGAAGTTGAATCTGCGAAAGACGGAAGTGAAGCCATTGAGAAAGCAAAACAATTTAATCCAGATTGCATCATCTTAGATGTCATGATGCCAAAGCGCAATGGATTTGAAGTGTGTGAATATTTAAGATCTAACAAACAGTTTGATAAAACTTTGATTGTATTATTAACTGCACTGAATGACGAGGTATCACATATCAAAGGTTTAGAATTGGGAGGAGA
The DNA here is from genome assembly GCA_945874755.1 of Chitinophaga pinensis. GTDB lineage: Bacteria > Bacteroidota > Bacteroidia > Chitinophagales > Chitinophagaceae > Sediminibacterium > Sediminibacterium pinensis_B. Next base: position 8,701 of record CAMCHR010000004.1, on the reverse strand, counting down.
TGATTTTATCAATAAACCAATTAGTCCAAAAGTACTTGTGAGCAGAATCAGTGCCTTGTTCAGAAGAATACAACCTGCTACAACAGAAACTAAGACCTTGAATATTAAAGACCTTATAATTGATTCAGAACAATATAAAACTGTTTTAAACGGAGTGGTTCATATATTGGCTAAGAAAGAATTTGAATTACTTTACTTATTAGCGGCCCAACCTGGTCGTGTTTTTTTAAGAAATGAGATCTTGTCTCAGGTTTGGGGTAACGACGTGATTGTTGGCGACAGAACCATTGATGTGCACATCCGAAAAATAAGGGTAAAATTAGGTATTGAATGTATTACAACTGTTAAGGGTGTTGGATATAAATTTGACTATTAGTCAAAACTGAATACCTTTGTTCGAGGCTTAGATAGCTCCATTACAACATGTTTAAAAATAAAAACCTTTCGCCAAGGCAATTGGCTTTGCTCACTGCTTTACTGTTGTCAAGCTTGATTGCTTTGAGTGTATTTGTACTGATTACAAATTGGAAATTATTGTTGGCCTATTTCATTACTTGTTTTATTGTCATCTACCTATTGATTTATAAAATTCTTGAATTTTTTATTTATAGAAAAATTAAACTTATTTATAAGTTAATCTCTTATACCAAGGCCAGTAAAAGAGAAGAAGCCTATCAAAAATATATATTGCCCCAAAAAGGAATTGACGATGTAAGAGTAGATGTAGAAAACTGGGCCGCACAGAGAGCAGATGAAATTCTAACATTACAGTCCAATGAACAGTTTAGAAAAGAATTTCTACAAAATTTGTCTCATGAAATCAAAACACCGATTTTCGCAATACAAGGTTATTTAGAATTATTAGCTGATGGCGCAGTGGAAGATGCCATGCTGAGTAAAAAATTTATTGGACAGGCCGAGGCCAATGTCCAACGCCTAGTTGGGCTTTTGAATGATGTAGATATCATCACCAACTTAGAGATCAATAAAGAGCCAATTTTAAAGCAGCAGTTTATTATACAAGATTTGATCACGGAAGTTTTTCAAAACTTAAATGTCAAATTGCTGAAAAAAAATATTCAATTTCATTTCAAAAAAGGGAGCGAAATACCAGTGGAAGTTTTTGCAGATAAAAATAAAATTTATCAGGTCTTAGTGAATGTCTTTTCTAATGCCGTAAAATATGGAAAGATTGATGGAGAAATTATTGCAAGCGTATACCTTTTGGACGACAAAAAAGTGTTGATTGAGATTAGTGACAATGGTATTGGTGTAGAGGAATCACATATCCCAAGATTGTTTGAACGTTTTTATAGAACAGACGATGCAAGAAGCAGGGAAATTGGAGGTACTGGATTAGGTTTAGCTATTTGTAAACATATTATTGAAGCCCATGGCGAAAACGTCCATGTGAGAAGTCAATTGAACGTAGGAACGACTGTCGGGTTTACATTGGCTCAATAGTATTTGATTCTTTTTCCCCAATAATTTCGTTTCTTTGTATTCTAAAAATTTTTAATGCAAACTATTCTAGTTACCGGTGGTTGTGGTTTTATTGGTGCACATACTATTGTGGATTTAGTTGAAAATGGATTCAATGTGGTCTCTATCGATAATTTATCTAGAGCGTCGGATGCCTCTTTATTGGGAATCGAAAAAATAACAGGTAAAAAAATTACAAATTATACAATTGACTTAACAGATAAAGCAGCCACAGAAGCGGTTTTTATTGCCAACCCTGATATTGCCGGTATCATTCATTTCGCAGCTTACAAAGCAGTTGGCGAATCCGTTGAAAAACCATTAGAATATTACGAGAACAATATCAGCTCCTTAGTGCATTTATTACAAATGGCAGTAAAATACAATGCACCGCATTTTATCTTCTCCTCTTCTTGTACGGTATATGGCAATCCTGATACCATTCCTGTTACTGAAAATACACCATTGCAAACAGCTGCTTCTCCTTATGGAGCTACCAAGCAAATGGGAGAGACCATTGTGAAGGATGCCACTTTTGCACATCCATTATCTACTATTTTACTAAGGTACTTCAATCCTGTAGGTGCAGATCCTTCAACTGCTATTGGAGAATTGCCTATTGGCCGTCCACAAAACCTAGTGCCTGCCATTACTCAAACAGCCATCGGTAAATTACCTAAGATGCAAGTTCATGGCAACGATTACGATACCCGCGACGGATCCTGTATTAGAGACTATATCCACGTTTGTGATATTGCACATGCGCATACACTTGCGATTCAATATTCCATGAAAAATAATCAATTGAATAGCTCTGAAATTTTTAATCTCGGAACAGGCAATGGCATTACAGTATTAGAAGCCATCCATGCATTTGAAAAAGTAAGTGGTGTAAAATTAAATTATGAAATTGGACCACGCAGAGCAGGTGATATTGTTTCCATTTATGCGAACAATGACCATGCAGTCAAGCAATTAGGATGGCATTGCAAATATGATTTAGATGACATGATGCGAACTGCCTGGGATTGGGAAAAAAGTTTAGCTAAATAATTATATAAATTAGTTTTGTACCAACATTTTTTCGGCGTTCTCCGCCATTTGTAATGCTTCAATGAATTCTTCGATTTCTCCATTGATTACGGCATCCAAATTATAAGAAGTGACATTCACGCGGTGGTCTGTAACCCTTCCCTGTGGCCAGTTATAAGTTCTAATCTTTGCACTTCTATCTCCGGTGCTTACCAATGTTTTACGGTGTCTTGAAATTTCATCTTCTTGCTTACGCACTTGTTCCTCAAATAATTTTGTTCGCATCATGCCCATTGCTTTTTCACGGTTGCCTAACTGTGAACGCTCTGTTTGACAAATGATGACTGTGCCCGTAGGAATATGCGTCAACATCACTTTGGTCTCTACTTTATTTACGTTTTGTCCACCCGCACCACCACTTCGAGAAGTTTCCATTTTCACATCTGCAGGATTCAATACAAAATCTACTTCTTCTGCTTCTGGCATCACGGCCACCGTAGCTGCTGAAGTATGCACCCTACCTTGTGTTTCAGTAGAAGGGACTCTTTGTACACGGTGTACGCCACTTTCAAATTTCATCGTACCATATACATCTTCTCCCACTACTTCTAATATGACTTCCTTATAACCACCCACCGAGCCTTCACTCTCACTTACTAATGCTACTTTCCATCCTTTTTTCTGACAATACCTTGTATACATGGTCAATAAATCACCCACAAATAAACTTGCTTCATCACCGCCCGTGCCTGCTCTTAATTCAATAATGGCATTCTTATCATCTTGCGGATCTTTTGGAATCAATAATTTAGTCAGTTCTTTTTCTAAATTTTCTTTTTCTTCATCTAGTGCAGGCATTTCCATTTTCGCCAATTCACGCATATCTGCATCATCTCCATTCAAAGCGTCTTTTGCAAATTTATGTTCCGCCAATACTTTCACATAGCGCTCATAAGGAATGACGATTTTTTCTAAAGAACGGTATTCCTTGCTGAACTTACCAAATTCAGATTGGTTATTGATAATCTCTGGATTGGTCAAAGCCACCCCCACCTGGTCAAATCTAGCTTTTATGGCTTCTAATTTATCTAACATAGTCGTTTTTCTGTGGGCAAAAATAGCTAATTTAGTTGTCAATTAAAAGGATCCCACCTATGAAATACCTATCAATCCTATTTTGCGCAATCAGCATCACAGGATTTAGCCAAAAAATTCACTTTAAATCTGTCTTAGTAGATACCCACAATGACGCACCTACGGCATGTATCGAAAAGAAAGTAAGTTTTGACCAAGACTTAACTGGCATCAATCATTCCGATTTAAAGCGAATGAAAACAGGGGGATTGGACTACCAATTATTTTCCATTTGGTGCGATGGCGAAAAAGTGAACCCATATGCATGGGCCATGCGTGAGATGGATACGATGGATGCAGTTGCAGCTCGTAACCCTGATAAAATAGTGGTCGCTAAAGATTGGAAAACAATGAATGCTGCATTGAAAGCAGGTAAAATTGTAGCGCAGTATGGTGTGGAAGGTGGACATATGATTGAAGATGACATTAATAGATTGGATACATTTTACAACCGAGGTGTACGTTATATGACATTGACTTGGAACAACTCGCCTTCTTGGGCTAGTTCACACACTGCAGAAAATAGTTCAAAATACACAGGACAAAAAGGTCTGAATGATTTTGGAAAACAAATCATTCAAAGAATGAATCAATTGGGTATCATCGTAGATGTGTCTCATGTAGGAGAAACAACATTTTGGGATGCTATTAATACCACTACAAAACCTGTTATCGCATCGCATAGCAATGCCTATAGTATTTGTCCGGTAACAAGAAATTTAAAAGATGAACAAATCAAAGCCATCGGAAAAAATGGTGGTGTAATTTGTTTGAATTTTTTCTCAGGATTTGTAGACAGTAATTTTAGTAAAAAAGATATGGCATTTAGAAAAGCGCATGGAGCAGAAGTGGATTCACTATTGGCTACAGGCATTCAAAGAGAATACGCTTACACCATGTTATCGGATAAATACAAAAACGAAAGTGAAGCCATCAAGCCTACCATTGAACAATTGATGCAACACTTTGACCATATTGTTAATTTGATTGGTGTTGACCATGTTGGGATTGGCTCGGACTTTGATGGTATCAATTCAGCCCCACAAGGCTTGAGTACGGTACTAGATTATCCTAATTTCACCAAAGCATTGATCGCTAGAGGTTATTCCAATAAGGATATTAAAAAAGTATTAGGTGGAAATTTTTTGAGAGTATACCGTAGTAATAACCCTAATTAAAAAATAAGGGTTATTACTACTTTGTCTTATGATTTATTTAAAAAAATAAGATTTTTTTAAAATTCGCATGAATAACCCAGATTAAAATCTGTCGGGTTATTCATGCGGAATTGAACCTTTTAGAAAAAAATCTATAATCTGTTATTAAACTTATTCATTAAAAATTTGTCAAATAGCAAAAGACAAATATGAAAAAAACTATTTTTATACTATCCGCCTTTATGTTTTTTATTAGCTGTCAAAAAACAAATACTGCAACAACCAACACAAGTGGTTCAAATCTTGTGACTAATCCAATTATAGCTAACCAAATAAAATTCAATGGAAATGGGTTTGCGCATAACGGACTATATCCTAAATTATATACCTGCGATAGTATAGGTGTTTCCCCTGGTTTGCAATGGTCTAATGCACCAAGTACTACAACGAATTACGCCATTACGATGTATACCATACCTCCTACTGGAGAAAAGCATGTATACATAGTGCTTTATAATATTCCGGCTTCCACAATGTCAATTCCTGACAATTCTAAATCTATTGGCATCTTTGGCATTAATACCGTGAATGGAAATACGACCTATACCCACCCCTCCTTGCTCTCAAGGACCAGGGGCAAAAATTTATGTTTTAACTTTATATGCATTAAATGCCCTACCCACTTTTTCAGTACCTTCTAACCAGGTTACCATGGCTATTTTACAAGCTAGTATGAAAAATAAGATTGTGGATAGTGCAGTCATGAGTGTCACCTATACAAGACCTTAATTATGAAAAATATACTAAATTATTTTATTGCAATCTTGTTATTATTAAGCACAAAAGCCTTGGCCCATGAAGGCGGGCATTACGCTAACGGTAAAGACATCGTATTAAATACATGGATGTTAAAATCGGGCGAATTCATTCAAGGTAATTTTTCATTTGCCAAAGAGGATAAAATCTTTCTTGAACAAGAAGATGGCCAGATTAAGTCTATTTACATCCATGATTTAAGTGTTCAAGATCAAAAATTAGCAAAATTCAAGATTGCGCAATACGCACAATTAAATGATGCATATTTGAATACGAATCGGGATACAAGTTATCCTCTATCAAAGTTCCTACCATTATGCATCATCTTTTTATTATTATGGATTGTTTACTCATTCAATAAAGAACTGATTCAGGTTTACATTTTAAATTCAAAAATTGGGTCAGCTGCGTTTAGTGTGTTTTTTATTTTTTCCGTTTTAATTGCTTGTAGCAAATCAACCACTACTAATTCAAATAATACGACTACTAACCCTATAGTCATTCCAATTACGGTGACCATTCCTAAAACTAGTTTGGGATTTATGGATTCCGCATTTGCCGCATTTAAACCTAGTATTAGTACGAGCTGGGATGATACCTATTTTTATATTGCATCTTCTGGAATTCCTAGTCACAATATGATGATTGGTATCACAAATTGGCAACAACAAGTTCCAATCACACAACCTTATAATGGAACAAATAGTTGGTGTATTCCCTTACAACCAGTCTATGCAACCACTCCATTAAGTACTAAATCCAACTTGATGAAAGGGGCAGTTGCGGTGGCAGTGAATGGGATAGCCATTTTTAATGCTTTAAATAATAGAGGAGAGGATTCCTATAAAATTGGGGAATTAGATAATTGGGGAGGTCATTGTGGAAAAGGGGATGATTACCATTATCATGCTGCGCCTATGCATTTATCTACTTTAAATGGGCTAAAGCCCATTGCATTTGCAGTAGATGGTTTCCCTGTGTATGGATCAAAAGAACCTGATGGAGCGAGTATGAATGCCTTAGACAGTTGTCATGGACATAATGGAACAAATGGACAATACCACTATCACGGAACAACTGATTACCCTTATGTGATTGGTGCTTTAAAAGGCAAGGTAACCATTGACCCTAATACAACTGCACCAGAAAATCAAGTTATCCCACAAGCATTTACAAAACCAGTTCGCCCAGCCACTAGTCCATTAAGTGGAGCAGCAGTCACAGATTTCACAGCTGTAGGAACAAATGGTTATTTGCTAACTTATAAAAGAGGTACTAAAAACGGATATGTAAAGTATAGTTGGGATGCAAATAATAAATACACTTTTATCTTGACAGATACTTCAGGCAATGCTGTTACAAGTACCTACCAGAGGTAAGCAAAAGCATTTAAAATTTATTAGTAATTAATAATTAAGTAAACCTTCCATCATCTCCTCTAAGCGATCATTGGCCATGTATTGCTTTTCTAGCGTTTTATTGAATGGAATAGGTGTATCTAAAGATGCGCAACGCATAATTGGTGCATCTAAATAAGTAAAGCAATGTTCTGCTACCCAGGCACTAATCTCCCCACCAATACCGCCTGTTAAATTGTCTTCGTGTAAAAGCATTAATTTACCTGTTGCTTTCACCGCCAATTCAATTGCTGTATAATCCAATGGTGATAAGGTTCTTAGATCCAATATATAAATGGATTTATCCGAATGTGCTTCTTGATATGCTTTTGCCCATAGCACGCCCATACCATAAGTAATGATGGTCGCATCTGTACCTTCTTGTACAATATGTGCTTTACCAATTTCAATTTGATACATCGCATCTGGAATCGCTTCCTCCATACTTCTGTACAAAGCTTTGTGTTCAAAAAATAAAATAGGATTGGGTTCTGCTAGTGCCGAAATCAATAATCCTTTTGCATCTGTTGGATTGGATGGATACACTACTTTCAATCCTGGCACATGCGTGAACCAAGCTTCATTCGATTGAGAATGAAAAGGACCTGCACCCACCCCACCACCTGTTGGCATACGCACCACCACGTCGGCGTTTTGTCCCCAACGGTAATGGATCTTTGCTAAATTATTTACAATTTGATTAAAAGCTACGGTAACGAAATCCGCAAATTGCATTTCCACCACCGACTTGATGCCTTCCATACTTAAACCCAATGCAGCACCTACAATGGCACTTTCACAAATGGGCGTATTGCGTATTCTTTGTTTTCCAAATTGATCTACAAATCCTTCTGTAATTTTAAATGCCCCACCATACTCAGCAATATCTTGTCCCATGATAATCATGTCTGGATATTTTTCCATCGACTGTCTCAATGCATCGCTAATGGCTTCAATAAATCTTTTATTGGTTTTCTGAGTTGACTCAACCAAACTATAATCCGGAATGGTCGAAGCAGGAATAGGTGCAAATACATCTGCTAATTCATCAAGGATCAAAGGCTCAAATGTTTCAGGCTCCATGGCTTTTCTTAAATCCGCTTCCATTTGATCTTTGAATCTGTTTCGGATTTCTGCCACTTGCATTTCTGTAAGTACATTTTCTTGTACTAAAAATTGCTCGTAATTTTTGATGGGATCTTTCAAGGACCAGGTTTCCATCAAATGCTTTGGCACATATTTTACACCACTCGCTTCCTCATGTCCACGCATTCTGAATGTATCACATTCAATTAAATAAGGTTTCTGTTGATTGATGCAATATTCTCTAACCCCTTTTACAGTTTGATATACTTCTAAAATATTATTGCCATCAATACGAATACCTTCCATCCCATAGCCCTTTGCACGGTCTACTAAATGATCGCATTTATATTGTTCATTGGTTGGGGTACTCAAGCCATAGCCATTGTTTTCGATGATGAAAATAACAGGCAAATTCCAAACAGCAGCCACGTTCAAGGCTTCGTGAAAATCACCTTCACTTGTTCCTCCATCTCCAGTGAAAGCCATACTTGCTTTTAACTGCCCTCTATGTTGATACGCCAATGCAACTCCATCCGCAATAGCTAGCTGAGGACCTAAATGAGAAATCATACCACAAACATGATGGGCTTTACTACC
>CAMCHR010000003.1 GCA_945874755.1 Chitinophaga pinensis | reverse complement strand
TTTATATATAGAACTATTTAAATTTTCTCTCATGCTTATTCCTTGTGTCTTTCTTTTTTATGCGTCTAATTATCATTTTTTTCTTATTTCTCTTATAGTTGTAAGACTCATTATTTTATTTTTAAATAATTTTGTTTTATTGAAGTTTTTTAGGTCTCGAGATTTCCAGGAGTTATTTGCAATAATTTTACTATCATTGAATATATTCGGTATTCAAATAATAGATCACGAGCTAAATAATTATGTCGTGGTCACCAATCATATCATGAAGATATTTTATTTTTCAGCGTTGTCTGGATTTTTATATTTTATTAATAAATACTTGCTTACATTTTATTTTAAACCCTCTTCTTAGATAAAAACGAAAACTAATATGAAAAATCAAAATTACATTGACCTTTTGAAATTTACACTAACAGACTTTCATCGAATGGAAGATGTTGAACACAAGCCCCTAATTAATTTAAGCAATTCATTTGCTTCTTATTTTTTTAATTTGTTTAATAATAAGATTCTAAAGCCGTTTAATTTGGAGTTGATGAAACGATTTAACACTTCAAAGGAACACAGAATGAATGGATTAGATTGGCCGGCAAGTGCAGAAACTATGATTGGCTTGAAAAGGCTTGAGAATATTGAAAAGTGCATTTGTGACATTGTTCGTGAGAAGGTTGATGGAGATTTTATTGAAACTGGTGTATGGCGAGGGGGCGCGGTCATTTTCATGAAAGCACTGTTGAATGAATACAATCTGAATGATCGTAAAGTTTTTGTTGCGGACTCCTTCGAAGGCATACCCAAGCCAGATGTTACCAAATATATTGAAGATAAAGGAGATAGACATTATCAATGGAAGGAATTGTCGATTGGAGAATTGGTTGTTAGAGAGAATTTTAGGAAGTATAATTTACTCGATGAAAATGTGATTTTTCTTAAGGGTTGGTTTAAGGATACCTTAAAGACAGCACCAATTCAAAAATTAGCTTTAATGCGTTTAGACGGAGATATGTATGAGTCAACTATGGATGCCTTAGTACCACTTTATCCAAAACTAGAAGTAGATGGGTATGTCATTATCGATGATTATAATGGCATTCCAGCGTGTAAGGCAGCTGTAACTGATTATAGGCAACGAAACGACATAACCGATGAGATTATGGAGATTGACACAGTTTCTGTTTATTGGAAAAAAACGAACTAATCATTCGTAAAATGTCTAAGTCTTTGAAAGTCTCAATTATTACCGTTTCGCTTAATAATATAAGAGGGCTAGAATTAACTTTAGATTCAATAGCTCAAATTCCTATAATTTATAGACAGTATTTTGAGCATATTATTATTGACGGAATGTCTAACGACGGGACAATCGAATACTGTAGAAATTATGAAAAATCACCTTATGTAAAAACTATTTTTATTGCTGAACAGGACAACGGTATCTATAATGCAATGAATAAGGGACTTCGATTTACATCTGGTGAATTCTGTATGTTTATTAATTGTGGAGACCTGTTAGCAGAGAATATAGATTTTATAATGCTTTTTGAAGTGCTAACGTCTAGTTTTCAGCTTACTAGAACTGCAGGTATTGCTTTTAATGTTCAGATGCAGAGTTCTAGTTTGAATTATAAGGTTAAGTCTCGTGTTATAATTAAATCGAGATTAAGAATGCCAACAGTTCATCAAGGAATCATTTATAAAACGAACTTTTTATTACAGAATAACTACGATGAAACTTTAAGAATATGCTCTGATTTTAAAAGCATTGTCACAGCTGTTGAGAATAATTTATTTTTTGAAGTGATTAATGAAGATTTGGCGGTGTTAAGTTTAGGTGGTATATCGACGGAGAGGCCATTTCTTCTTTTAAAAGAATCCATAGGTTTGATCTTTAAAAGTAGGGTGTCGCTTGTTATTAAACTAATCTCATCATTTTTAATTATTCTAAATGTTTTTGTGTTCCAATTATTTTACAATACCACAAAAATGATCAAAAGATTTTAATGCGGATCCTTTTTGTAAATTTCAGGAGCAACGCAAGTTCAGCACTTCTAAGGACCTCTAGTGCGTTGTCGGGGGTTGGCGTTGAAGTCCATAGTTTCACCTTTCGGTCTTTAGTTAAGGAAGGTTTCCCCTTGAAAATTTCAATGTTCAATCGGTGGTTATTTTCCTTGAATTTTTTGATTGATCTCTTCATTACAAGATTTCTATATCAAAAAAGTGGTATGTTCTTTTCAAGGAATTTAAATCTGGGTTCTAGATTTCTAGCTAATCAATATAATGGTATCATCAATAACTTCGATTTAGTTCATCTTCATTGGGTTGGTCATGGTTTTATTTCCACTGATTTTCTGCTTAAATTGAAGTTGAATAAACTGGTTATTACCTTTCATGATTATTATTTTTTAACTGGTGGTTGTCATGTTCCTATCGAATGTGAAAAATATATTACGGAATGTAAAAATTGTCCAGCTGGTGTTTTTTTCAATGATTTCCAATTAAAAAATTTCAATGAAAAGAAGAAGTTGTTTAATGAAGTAATTGTTTTTGCAATTGCTCCATCGGAGATAATGGCATCAAAAATTCGAAATTCAGAATTGGGTAAATTGATTTACCAAGTTATTGTTGTGCCGAACCCGATTGATATTAATCTCTACAAACCAATTGACTTGTGTGTCGATGAAAGTAATATTAAATACATATTACCTAATAATAAAAAAGTAATTCTTTTTGTTTCCAATGATTTAAGCGATAAAAATAAGGGTCTAGATTTACTTATTGATGCATTAACATTAATTAATGAGACCTCAAAATTTTGTCTAGTTACCGTTGGTAATAGAATGCCTTCTGTTTTTGCGCGATTGGGTTTTGAAATATTTCATTTGGGATCAATAATTGGTGCGACCGATCTAATTGGAATTTATAATAGAACATATATGACGGTAGTACCTTCACGATTTGAGTCATTTAGTCAAGTAACACTCGAGTCATTGTCATGCGGTACTCCTGTCGTTGCTTTTGATTCAAGTGGTCCAGCCGAAATTATTATCGATAATGTTAATGGTTTTTTGGTGAATGATTTGTCTGTTGTTGAGTTAGGAGAAAAAATAGAAAGGTTACTACTTGATCCAGGAAAAAGAGAATTATTCTCAGAAAATGGTAGAAAAATGGTTAAGGAAAAATATAGTTTAACGGCTGTAGGAGAATTACTTAAAAGTCAATATAATAATATTTTAAATGTTAAATGTTAATTAGCGTTTCCTATTCACTATATGGCAAGAATAGTATCTATTATTTGCCCCTTCGAGAACAGCTAGAAGTTTTCAATAATTGGAAGATTGAAGGGCGCTATAAAGAGTTCAATTTCGAAATTGTTGTATTTGTTGATAAGACAGTAGACATAACTTTTTTTAGAAATCTTCCATTAAAGGTTCATTCCATTGATGATTTTTCGGAGTTGCTAGATGTGCCCCCAAAAATGTGGAGGTATCATAATGTGTTTAAAAATGAAGCAGAAGTTTATCTTTTCCGTGATTCAGACTCTTTAATTACTGCCCGAGAAATTGAGTTTATCAAAATTTGGGTTGAAACAGATTATTGGGTGAATGTAATTCGAGATTCGAGATTACATCTTTTTCCAATAATGGCTGGTACATTTAGTGTCAGAAACGAGGGGGTTTCAATGTTACGTGAGATTTTGAAATCTACAGATAACATATCTTTGAGGAACAGTCACTTTTATGATCAAATTTTTTTAGCAGAATTTGTGTATCCGAGATTAAAGAAAGAACTTTTAGTTTTTACGAACTTTTTGTGTTTTAAAGGGGAAAATTACATTAAGACGGATTACAGGCATAAAAATTTTATTGGTGGTTACAATCAAAACAATTTCTTAAACGCCCATTGGCATGACAATCAATTTGTAACGTTCTCATCTCCAAAAATTTTGAAATTATTCAACTACAGTACAAGATTAATTTTATTCTTTGTTAGTTGTCTAATTATTTTAAATTCAATAAAGAAGTTTGTAAGTGGAAATAAGTAATTTGTGTATTTTAGTTCGGTCCAGACCGCCGAGGGGTATTTGTTAACTACTGTTAATCATTAAAGTGTTGATAATGAATGTTTTTTCAGATTTCAATTTTCTCTATATAATTTAAAAATCAGTTACTAACAGTTGTATAAATAAATTAATTCATACCTTTGTACGGTTTAAATTTTATAAACAAAGTTGTTCATATTTCTGAAATTTAGTTTCATCATACGACGTACAGCTTAATTTTACCAGTGGAAAACCAATAAACTATATCAAACATGCCCTCTCATTTTGAACTGCACAACGTGTCAATGATGTCTAAGAAAATCCTTTACATTATTTTTGATTTTTTAAATTTCAAAATAAATTTTTATTGCAAGCCAAGACTTTTCAATGTTAGACATAGAAATATTACAAATATTGGAGACAATATAAATGGTGAATTACTGTCTAAAATTATTAAGCGAGATGTCCACAAATCAACTTATTTGGAAATATATTTTTTTAAAAATTTTTTTTTTATTGGGTCAATACTTCGCTTTGCAAAAAGGAAATCAATTATTATCGGTTCGGGCTTCAACAATAAAAGTGATGTTATTGCATTGAAATCGTTACCTCAAATTAAGTTTTTGAGAGGTCACCTAAGTGCGTCACTTTTGGAAGATAAGTTTGAATTGGAGCCGAATAGTATCAAGGTTATTGGTGATGGTGGATTGTTAGTTTCAGATTATTATCCAAGAGCTAGTTTAGTTAAAAATAAAGTTTTGTTGATATTAAATCATTCGGACAGTTTAAGTGATCGTCAAAAGAAATTATGTGATATTAATGACATTGACATATTTAATATGGGGCAAAGTATTTTATTTAAAGATTTTTTTAATTTATTGACTTCTTATAAGTTAGTAATCTCTTCCTCTCTTCACGGTGTTATTTTTTGTGATTCTTTCAGTATAAAATGTATTCCTGTTAAATTTCAAAATTCAAAAGTGAGTGAGTTTAAATTTTATGATCATTTTTCTATCTCTTCTAATCGGTACGCTTCCAAAGTATATCAGATTGATGACATTTTAGAATTAAGTAACTTAAATCTGTTAGAAAATTTCACTTTGCCTTCTTTAATTAATTTAGAGCAAATCAAAATTGAATTAAAAAAAGCTATTAGGCTATCTGTGGTAAACATAGAGAATTGAATGTTTTTTCGCTTTGAATGTGATTTCTTCAACCAGGTATAGTTTGAGACTTGGGAATAGTTACATCCCGCTTATTTAATAGTTGCTGAATTCAAGGATTAAGTGAAAAAAAACGTAAAAAACTTTGTAAGGAGTGCGGTCCCCTAATTTCTTACGAGGCCTGTGGTTTTATGTTTTATTAGTATTGTTATTATTTTAAATTCAATAAAGAAGTTTTTAAAGTGGATATAAATAATCTGTGCATTTTAATTTTATCGACTAATTCTCCTAAATATCAACCATTTATCAACGCGATTGAGAATGGATGGTATAAAGAGGCAGTGCGTAATAATATAAGAGTTTATTTTTATAGTGGCGGACACAATGAAAATGTTATTTCGAGTGATAGAGAGATTCGGGTTATTGAAGACGATTCAATAAAGAATTCGTATAAGAAATTTTTTTCTGCCCAGAAGTTAGTTAGGGACAATTTCCCTGATGTAAAACTTTTTTACAGAACAAATTTGTCGTCTTATATTGACATTAAAGAATTTATCAACTACATATCCCGCGGCGATTTTACTAGCCAAACATATCACGGATTTGCTGCGAAAGCTAATTTAATAAGTGAGTTATACTATGGAAATAAATTACTTCATTTATTTTTTAAAAGAATAGATATGGGCCCCACAATTGATTTTTACAGTGGATCGGGTTTTTTTATAGGAGTGGATTTGTGTAATCAATTGAAGTATTCAAGCCTTTCAAATTATCTTATTGATGATGTTGAAATTGGAAGGCAACTTATGAAGATTCCTTACCGTAAATCTTCAATTGTATACCCGAGATTACTTATAACTGATTCTTTCAATAAAATTTCGGTGGATGACATAAATCAAAGCATTTGTAATTTTAACTTGTTTCATTACAAATTCAAGCATAAGAATCGTCTTTTAGATATCGAGTACATGGAAAAATTTGGCAGACTTGACTTTCGGTTGAAATTGTTGTCTATAAAGAATTGAATATATCTCTTTACAGATTTCTCCTTTGATTGATTAAACACCTCCGTTAGGATTATGGTGGTACCTCAAATAATGTAATATTCATGATATCTGTATCTGTAATAACAGTTTGTTTTAATTCTGAAAATTCAATAGAGGCAACTATCCGATCAGTTTTAAGCCAGGATTATAATAATATTGAGTATATAATCATTGACGGTATGTCTTCAGATTTAACCATGAAAATAATTCATGAATATCGGGCTAATATTGGCATAGTCGTTTCTGAGAGAGATAGGGGAATTTACGATGCAATTAATAAGGGCATCACACTCGCAAGCGGAGATTATATAGTTTTGTTGAATTCAAATGACGTTTTTTACTCTACTTCCACGATTTCTAATATTGTTGATTTTCATCAGCATAATGATTGCCCAATAAGTGTTGCTGATGTCCTTATTAAAGATACAAAGGGTCAATTAGTGAGATATTATTCTGCTGAATTTTGGAAGTCGTTTCATTTGCGCTTGGGATTTATGCCGCCACATCAAGCAGTTGTGATTCGTAAAGATATATTTAATTCTTATGGCGTTTATTCATTGGATTACAAAATAGCGGCAGATTACGAGTATTTAGTTAGATTGCTGTTGAGGAATCGCCTAGTATATAAATATTCACCTGAGGTGCGAACTATCATGTCATCTGGAGGAGTAAGTAGTCAAGGTTTTTCATCTTATAAGGAGATTTCGAGGGAAATTATAGATATTTTGGGATATAGAAATATTTTTTTAGTTGCAATTGTGTATTTTAGAATTTTACCAAAATTATTATCATCTAAATTTTATAAATTGAAATTGCGTGTTAAGTCATAGATTTCTTAATATTTATCGAGATACATTCTTACTTTCTGTGACTTTATTGTCTCTTAGTTTAGTAATTTTTAAAATCGGCACCTTTGCGGTCTCTTCGGCGTTTATATTTAACTTGTATTTTCTCGTTTCGAAACCACTGTTAAGATCACATATTTTTATTTACTTTTGCTTTTTGTCGTTTTTCTTTTTTAACCTGTTTTATCAGATTTGGGCTTTAGATATAGAAGAGTTTATTAAAACATTCGCACTTTTTTCATTTGCCATTCTAACCTTCTTGAATCTTAAGAGAGTTAGCTTAAGAAACTGGAGTGAAACTTCACTACAGTCTACGGTGAAGTTTTCTGTTTTGATAACAGTAGGCTTTGCGGTATTGCAAGTTTCAGAGTTTTTCTTTTGGAATACAACTAACTACTATAAATTTTTTGATGGTGTTTCAATTAGTACAGCTGAATCAGCTGATCGATTTCAAGCGGTAAATCTACTTTCATACATGCGGCCTATTTCTGTATATCATGAGCCTTCGTACTATGGATCAGTTCTGTTATTGTTGTTTATGTGCAGTAATGCGCTCAGAATGCATATAATTTGGAAATTTCTAACCTTTTTCGGGATTGTACTTAGTCTTTCAATGACTGTTTATTTTTTTACAATTATGTACATTGGATACATGTTAAGGGATATTAAGTATATCATAGTAATTTCGCTCATAATTGGATATGTTGTTTTTGCAGGAACTGAGATATTTTCTATATTAAGAATAGATGAAATATCTAGGGAGGGAACGAGTGGAAACCAAAGACTTATAGCACCAATATTTTCAGTGATTGATGAATTTACAGAAGTTTATACAATTTTTGGTAGGGCATTGGGTCAAATGAAAAAGCAATTGGATAACTCATTTTTTTTGCTATTTGGCTATTTCGGAGTTTTCTTTCCGTTATTGTTGTATTTTATCTGGCGTTACATAAAGAGCGCCTTTAATGAATCGTCATTCCAAATAGTGTTTATTATTTTCTTTCTGAATATATTATTTTTAAATGGAGCTATAATTACGCCGGAAAGTCAATTTATGTTGTTTTTTCTTTTTATGGTTTTGCAAAATGTATCATCTAAGGACATTCTTGTTACCACTTGATAAGGACTGTTAATCAACTTGAGCATAATTTTCCTAGTATATTATTTGACAATTAATCTGATTGGAAGAATGGTCTTAATGCATCTGACGTACTAAGAAACAATAATTGTAATAATGGGGTAATAAGAAAATAAATTGAGATATTTAAATTGGTATACAAGATTTTATTTCGAATTTCTAGAGGATCGTAGAAAAACATCATGGTAATGAGTTTGTTAAAAATATCAATTAAAAAGAAATTATTTTAAATTAATTTATTTATGAAAGTTGCCCTTGTAACAGGAATTACCGGCCAAGATGGTTCGTATCTAGCTGAATTATTATTAGAAAAAGGCTACCAAGTACATGGTCTAAAAAGAAGAGCTTCTTCATTTAATACTCAGCGTATTGACCATATTTATCAAGATTCACATCAGACCAATGTGAATTTCAAATTACATTACGGTGATTTAACTGATTCAACTAATATCATCAGAATTATTCAAGAGGTTCAGCCGGATGAAATTTACAATTTAGGTGCAATGAGCCATGTGAAAGTCTCATTTGACTCGCCAGAATATGTTGCCAATGTTGATGGTATTGGCACATTACGAATTCTCGAGGCTGTGCGAATTTTAGGTTTAGAACAAAAAACTAGAATTTACCAGGCGTCAACTTCCGAACTTTATGGTGGTTTAGCTGAAAATAAAAATGAGAAGGGTATGTATGATGAAAACTCGCCGTTTTATCCCCGTTCCCCCTATGGTGTTGCAAAAATTTTTGGTTATTGGATAACCAAAAACTATAGAGAGGCCTACAATATGTTTGCTTGTAATGGCATATTGTTCAACCATGAATCGCCTCGTCGAGGTGAAACCTTTGTCACTCGTAAAATTACGATGGCCACGGCTGCAATTGCTTTAGGCCAACAAGACTGTTTGTATCTAGGAAATTTGGATGCACAACGTGATTGGGGGCATGCTAAAGATTACGTTGAGGCTATGTGGCGCATTTTGCAACAAGATCATCCAGAAGATTATGTAATAGCGATGGGTGAAACAACCTATGTAAGGGATTTTGTTCGTATGGCATTTTCAGAAGTTGGAATTATAATTGAATTCAAGGGACATGGTGTTAATGAAAAAGGGTTTGTTGCGTCTTGTTCTAATCCAGAGTTTCAGTTAGAAATTGGCAAACAAGTGATAGCTGTAGATCCACAGTATTTTCGACCTACTGAGGTCGACTTACTTATTGGAGATCCTTCTAAATCAAAAACGCAATTAGGTTGGATACCGCAATATGATTTATCTGGATTGGTTCAAGAAATGGTGGCAATGGACGTTGATCGCGTAAAAAAGGAAATTATGCTGAATGAAGCTGGCTTTAGATCTTAAGAAAAATCCCAATTCAATTTCATGGAAAAATTATCTAAAATTTATATTGCTGGGCATCGCGGGATGGTAGGTTCGTCGATATTACGTGCTTTGCAGTCAAAAGGCTACAGTAATTTTCTATTAAAAACGTCTTTTGAATTGGATTTGAGAAATCAACAAGACGTTGCTAATTTCTTTGCCGTTGAAAAACCGGAGTATGTTTTTTTAGCTGCAGCCAAAGTTGGAGGTATTGTTGCGAATAACACTTTTAGAGCGGATTTCATTTACGAGAATATGATGATTCAGTCGAATGTGATTCATCATTCTTATTTAAATGAAGTTAAGAAATTATTGTTTTTTGGGTCTTCTTGTATTTATCCCAAATTAGCTTCACAACCTTTAAAAGAAGAATATTTATTGACTGGATTATTAGAGCCTACAAACGAGCCATATGCAATTGCAAAAATTGCTGGAATAAAGATGTGCGATTCATATCGTGCACAGTACGGTTGTAATTTTATCTCGGTAATGCCAACTAATTTGTATGGCCCTAATGATAATTATGACCTAAGTAATTCACATGTACTGCCGGCACTTCTGAGAAAGTTTATAACCGCTAAGCGTAACGTTGAATCGTCAGTAACAATTTGGGGTACTGGTGCTCCACGAAGAGAGTTTTTGCATGCAGATGATCTTGCTTCAGCATCTTTGTATATAATGGAGAATTATAATGAGAGCGGCTTGGTCAATATTGGTGTAGGTGAAGATATTTCAATTATTGATTTAGCACGTTTAGTAAAGAAGATTACAGGATTTGAGGGTGAAATTTTGACCGATACTACTAAGCCTGATGGGACTCCACGGAAGTTAATGGATGTCTCTAAGTTAGCTGACCTAGGTTGGCGTTCTAGTATTACGTTGGAAGAAGGTATAGGGAAAGTATACAACGAAGTGAAAGGGTATAATTGGTCTTAATTTTATGATATTTAGTTCAGTTCAAAGCGAGTTAGAAGAACAACATTTTAGGATTGTTGATAAAGACCATAACCGTCCTTGGGGTGGTTTTTTTGTAATTGCAGAAGAACAAGCTCAACGTTTTGCGGATGTATATTTTGATGGTTTGGATGTTTCAAGTTTGAAAATATCAGGCAAGTTGAGTCCCAAAATACTGATAGTAGCACCTAATAAGAGGTTATCGTGGCAATACCATCACAGAAGGACAGAAATTTGGAGGGTCATTCAAGGTCAGGCAGGAGTAGTAAGAAGTAATACCGATTCTGAAAATGAATTAGAAATATTAAATGTTGGCGCAACGGTTACATTACTTCAAGGTGAGCGTCACCGTCTTGTGGGTTTAGAAGATTATGCCGTCTTAGCTGAGATTTGGCAGCATACAGATGTTGCTAATCCTTCAGATGAAGAAGATATTGTTCGATTACAAGATGATTTTGGAAGATGATTTATCTAACGGGCTCATCAGGTTTTGTTGGCACTTCATTGTTAAAGATGTTTAAAAATGAAGTTGTATGTGTTTCTTCAAGAGGTAACGAGTCCAAAATTGATGGTGCTGAAGTCTTGATCCATCTCGCCGGTAAAGCTCATGATCTAAAAAACACATCTTCTTCACAAGAATACTACGAAGTCAATACCGAACTCACCAAAAAAGTTTACGATGCTTTTCTTGCATCTGAAGCTAAGGTATTCATTATTCTAAGCTCGGTTAAAGCTGCGGCTGACCATGTTGAAGGCGAATTAACCGAGCAACACCATCCAAACCCACTAACTCACTATGGTAATAGTAAATTATTAGCCGAACAATATATCTTCTCAAAAGAAATTCCAGATGGGAAGAGAGTTTATATTTTAAGACCATGCATGATTCATGGACCTGGAAATAAAGGAAATTTAAATTTATTGTATAAGCTTGTTTCCAAGAATATTCCTTGGCCTCTCGGGGCTTTCGAGAATAAACGTTCTTTCTGTAGTGTTGATAATTTGATGTTCATTTTTAAAGAACTCATTGAGAGAGAAGATATTCCATCAGGTATTTATAATGTTGCAGACGATGAAGCACTTTCTACCAATGAATTGATTGGGTTAATTGCGCAATCACAAAATAGGAGTCCGAAGCTGTGGAATATTTCAAAGAAGTGTATTCAAGGTATTGCATCCATAGGAGATAAACTTCATTTACCACTGAACACAGAGCGTTTACATAAATTGACTTCATCCTATGTGGTGAGTAATGCTAAAATTAAAGCGGCAATAGGGAAACCCTTACCAGTATCAAGTAGAGCCGGTCTGTTAACAACTTTTAAATCTTGCAATAATTAATGACTCGTATTTTAAATATTCTATTTTCATTTTTTGGGTTAGTTGTTTTAAGTCCATTCCTGATTGTTTTGATGTTCATTGGATACTTTGATACTGGTTCTCCCATCTTTCGACAAGAGCGGGTAGGTAAGGGTATGAAACCATTCCGCCTGATGAAGTTCCGCTCCATGCATGTAAACGCACCATCAGTGGCCACGCATTTGGCCAGTGCTAGTTCAATAACACCCTTTGGTAGTTTCTTGCGCAAATCCAAATTGGATGAACTACCCCAGTTATGGAATGTATTTATGGGTGATATGAGCTTGGTGGGTCCGCGTCCCAATTTGTTCAATCAAGAAGAACTAATTCATGAGCGCGATTCGCGTGGCGTGTATTCCGTTCGTCCAGGAATCACTGGTTTAGCACAAATCAAAAAGATTGACATGTCCACACCCCAACTTTTGGCAGAAACCGATGCCAAGATGATTCAAGAGTTAAATACCCTGGGATACTTCAAGTACATATTACTTACCGTATTTGGTAAGGGGTTTGGGGATCGAATCAAGAAAGATGCTGGTGAGACAAAACCAGCAACCGGCTCTTAGTCTTTTAGAGAGAAGGTTTTAAACAATGTCGACACCTGCGGCATTGTGGGCAGCAGTTAGCCCAATAAGCTAGGTAGGATACTGGCTTCCGTTGCAGATGCCATCCTTGACAGACTGGTACATCAATCCGTACGCGTAGAGTTGAAGGGTGAATCAATGCGAAAACTAAGAAAAGAGGTAAACGCTGAAGAAACAGAAAAAATTAATTAACCAAAATAGGCAGAAAAATCCTACGTTTGAAAAGCAAAAACAATTAGTTCTTTACCATATTTTAGGCCGTCAATTTACCCAACAGTTGAATGCTTTTTTAGGGGGGTCACATTGTGCTGGCGGAAGGGGGTCAGTTTTGCTGGTATTTACAGCTTTATCAAGAATCAACATTGACTTACGCTGATTATCAGCAACTTACATGGTGCGCAATTTGGTGCGCAGTTATAACCTAACTAACTGATAATCAATAGTAAAATACCCTATAATTAGTGTGGTCCACGAACAATCTGCTGACATCAACCAAGGTGTTGACAGAAAGAAGAAGGAAGAGCAAGGTGCTGGTGACCAAGGTATGATGTTTGGTTATGCAAGCAACGAAACAGAAGATTTAATGCCATTGGCTTTAGACTTAGCACATAAAATCTTAATTGAATTAGCTGCATTAAGAAGAGAGAACAAGGCTATCAAATATTTACGTCCAGATGCAAAATCTCAAGTAACATTAGAGTACAACGACAAAAATGAGCCAGTAAGAATTGACGCAATTGTTGTTTCAACTCAACATGATGATTTTGATGCTGAAGGAAAAATGTTAGCGAAAATCAAAAAAGATATCGTTGAAATTTTAATCCCAAGAGTAAAAGCAAAATACAAGAAATACGCTAAGTTGTTTAATAATAACATTACGTATCATATTAACCCTACAGGTAAGTTTGTAATTGGTGGTCCTCACGGAGATACTGGTTTAACTGGTCGTAAAATTATCGTAGATACTTACGGTGGTAAGGGTGCACACGGTGGTGGTGCTTTCTCTGGTAAAGATCCAAGTAAAGTAGACCGTTCTGCAGCATATGCAACACGTCATATTGCTAAGAACTTAGTAGCTGCAGGTGTAGCTTCAGAGGTTTTAGTACAAGTTTCTTACGCTATTGGTGTTGCTAAACCAACTTCAATTAACGTAAACACTTACGGCACTGCTAAAGTAAAATTAACGGATGGTCAAATTGGTAAATTAGTGGAAAGCATTTTTGATATGCGTCCTTACTTTATCGAGCAAAGATTAAAGTTAAGAACGCCAATGTATAGTGAAACTGCAGCTTACGGACATATGGGTCGTAAAAATGAAGTGGTAACTAAAACATTCACAACTCCAGATGGTAAATCAAAAACAATGAAAGTTGAATTATTTACTTGGTAAAAATTTGCTTTCCCATACCCTCAGTCCCATGGGCCTGGCCTTAAATGCCTTTTTACATTGGATAGATAAAGACCATTCCTTGAACTCCATTAATTACGAAGTAAGGCTTTGGAAGGCAAAACAGGCGGCAAATAAGCTCTAACACATTGATTACCAAAAAATATGTTATAAATCATAACTATTTTGTAATGTATTCAGGCTTTTTGAACCCTTTTGCCCCCTAACTTTACAACAGATTAAGTAGATTTAATTCACCTCTTCAAAACCACCCCCCTAAGAATTGATAGAAGATAAAAAAAATATGTTTAAGATTAACAATTTTAGCATTGTTCCAAAGTTTGTGATTTTATTACTGGACTTAGGTGCAACTGTGACCGCGTTATTCATTGCAATTTTGATTCAGCAAAATGTGTCTTTAGGTGCAACCAATTGGGAGCATGTGTTGAATGCTACATTATTGATGCTCTTGGTGAATGCTTTAGTTTTTACAACGACGAAATCTTATACGGGTATTGTGAGGTACACAGGTGTGCAAGATGCACTGCGCATTGCGTTTGCGGTTGGTTTATCCTCTTTCATGATTTTAGTGATTAACACAGTAGCATTAGGGATTAGTACTATTTTGTCTTTGACAACTTTGATCATTTCCTTATACACAATTTTTAGTTTTTTATTCTTGATTAGTTATAGGGTATTGGTAAAATACCTTTTTGCTTACGCCAAGAATTATAAAATGCAAAAAAAATCGGTGGTAATTTTTGGTGCTGCTGCAACTGGTGTGGCTACACAAAGAGTGCTTGAAAACGATGGTCTGGCTAATATTCAAGTGATTGCCTTTATTGATGATGACCGAAAAAAGGGCAGTAAAAATTTAAATGGCGCACCCATTATTTCTTTCAATGAGTTTAAAGAGATGGCAGTCCTTAAACCTATAGATGAATTGATCTTTGCAACTTATACCCTACCAACCAAACGTAAAAACGAAGTGGTTGATTTTTGTTTAGACCATGATATTAAAGTATTGAGTGTGCCTGCGTATGCTAAATGGGCCGAAGGCAAGTTCTCTAGTAGACAATTACAGTCTATTAAAATTGAAGATTTGTTAGAACGCGATCCGATTCAAATTAACAACAACCAGATTAAAACACAGATTAAAGGTAAGCGCATTTTAGTGACTGGTGCTGCTGGTTCTATAGGTTCTGAGATTGTGCGTCAATTAATTCCTTATGGGCCGGATGTGATTATTTTATGTGATCAAGCCGAGACCCCTTTGCATAACCTTGAATTGGAATTAAGAGAAAACGGCACACGTATTAATTGTGTGAGTTATTTGGCGGATGTCACGAACAAGACAAGGATGCAAAAATTATTTGAGGAATTTGAGCCTCAATATGTGTACCATGCCGCTGCTTATAAGCATGTGCCAATGTTGGAACTTTGTCCTACAGAAGCTGTGCGTAATAATGTGATTGGTGTAAAAGTAATGGCTGACTTTGCAATTCAATATAAAGTAGAACGTTTTGTGATGATCTCTACCGATAAAGCGGTGAACCCAACCAATGTAATGGGTGCATCTAAGCGTATGGCCGAAATGTATGTGCAAGCATTGTCTAATCAAGCCGACTTGTCTACTAAATTTATCACAACACGTTTTGGTAATGTACTTGGCTCTAATGGTTCTGTAATCATTCGCTTTAAAGAGCAGATCGAAAAAGGTGGACCAGTGACGGTAACGCATCCTAATATCACGAGGTACTTTATGACCATCCCTGAGGCTTGTCAATTGGTTTTGGAAGCAGGTAGTATGGGTAATGGTGGAGAGATATTTGTGTTTGATATGGGCAAGCCAGTGGCCATTGCAGATTTAGCACGTAAGATGATTCGTTTATATGGATTGATTCCTAATATTGATGTAAATATTACTTACAGCGGTTTACGTCCTGGTGAAAAATTATACGAGGAATTATTAAACGACGCAGAAAATACCACTCAAACCTACCACGATAAGATTTTAATTGCTAAAGTGCGTGATGTGTCCATTGAATTAGTGAAACAAAACACCTTCGAACTAGAAACAATTTTAACAACGACCAACGACGAAATGTTATTGGTAGGTAAAATGAAGGAACTCGTTCCAGAATACATCAGCAATAATAGTATTTATGAGCAATTGGATAGCAAGGTGATTTCTATTGCGAATTAATTAAGTATTATCGCACTATTTTACCCTATCTCCCCACTATTTTTTTATCTTTATCCGGGCAAAATGACATCATCTGCCTTGCTAACCTATTCATTTACTGTGATTAAGGATGGCTTTGCCATATAAATTTTAATTCATGATCAAATCATTTCTAAATGCTACGCTTTACATCACCCTTTTTGCTTCCTGCACTAAATCGGGTTATGATGAATCAGTGGTATACAATAGCAATTTTAATACAGGAGATACAACAGGACTAGAGGGCGCAATTTTATATATATACAATGGAGCGAATGTCATTGGCAGGTACAACAATGGAGGCTTCACTTTAAACTTAGCAAACCTGCCAAAACATAAAGCTATCCAAATAGAAGTGGTCCCATATTTTCATAATAGTTGGGACGGGAACAACAATGTTGGCGGTATTGATGGTCCAGATATTTGGAGGATGCAAGCAGATGGGGAAGATTTAGTTAATGCCACTTTTTCTAATTCTCCTTGTAATACATTGTATTGCTTGGCTCAATCCTATCCACTTAAATATGGTATAGTTAACTATCCGCCAATGACGGATGCAGTAAAAATATTTGAAGGGACAGAAGATAACTGTTCTGGTAATAACACAAGTTCAATGTACCGAATTGTAAAAACCATTTCACATACTAAAAGTGCGCTTAATTTAAGCTTTAGAGATTTTTTAGTGCAAACCAATGTACCCAATCCTATATGTGATGAATCATGGAGCATGTCAAGTATTGTAATTAAAATCATCAATATACCTTAATTTTTTGTTTAAATTATACTTTTCAACCATTAGCCAATTTGCAGCAATATTGATGCTGAATATAACCAATGCGGTATTTCAGTTATTGGTTATTCCGATTTTGATCCATTATGCTACACCTATAAATTTAGGTGTATATTTTATAGCGCTTTCTTTTGGTGTATTGGCTTCTATCTTGGTCAATTTTGGGAGTTCTCAAACAGCTGTGGTTGAATTACGTAGGGCTAGTAACGAAAATGAAAAAGCCATTATTAGCACAGAAACATTAGCCATTCGTTTTTATCCTTTACTCTTTGGAGTATGCATTAGCTTGAGCGTTGCTGCAGTTTCCAATAATGGCATGTACTATATAGCCATCTTGCCTATGTTATTTGCGGAATACATCAATCCTCAGTTTTATTTAATTGCGCAATATAAAATTAACAAGTATAGTATTTTAAATATATTAATTAGAGCCTTGGTTTTGGTGCTCATTTATATTTTCAGAAACAATGATCAATTAATTTTCATCGCCTTACTGAGTTCTGGATTAGGGATGTTTGTATTAAATGTGTTGTTTTTTTATGTAGCATTTCCTACAGCAAATTTATTTGCTCTTTGGCCTAATTTTACAAGAATTATTTCTTTAATAAAAACACATGCTTTAATTGTAGGCAATGGTATTACCGTGCATTTGCAACAATCTTTATTTTTATTTGCTTTACCTGCTTTTGCAAGCCCTATTTTTTTATCGGCCTATGGTTTAATTGATAAATTAATTTCTAGTTGCAGGATGATGGTGAATGCATATAGTTCTGCTATCATGCCTAAGGCTGCTGGAGAACATTTACAAGGCAACGAACAATGGCGTACTTTGAAAAAACAACAAAATTCAATGTTAGCTTTGGCCTGCATCGCTGCTGGATTCGTATTGTATTTTTTTCCTGAATTTATTTTATCCATCCTCTTATTATCCAAGTCTACTGTGAATGCAGCATTCATGATGGAAGCAGAGCGGCTCTTACAGTTAATTGCTATAGTGCCTTTATTCATTGCGCTAAATGTGTTGAATGTGGCTGAATTGATTTTGGGTAGAAAATTCAAATCTTATTTTGCTGCTGGTTTAATTGTTTTATTGGTTGCATTATTATTCATTCTTTTCCTTTACCTCGGCTTACCTAAAGATACTTTGGGATATTATCCAATGATGATTGAGGGCGCTTGCCTAGTGATTTATTTTTTAATCATTCAAAGCAATCGTTCCAATGGGTAAAATTAAATTTTTCACACTTCTTTATTTTATAGTGATTGTAGCAAAGGGACAAGCTCTGGGCCAAGCTCAATTTGTCGATTCCATTCCTTTGTACAAGCCAATCGCAAGAACAGGTATACAGTTTAAATTACTTCCTATCGTCAACAAATTACAATATGTAGGGGATCATCCATATGATTGGAACGATGGCGTGATGATTACGGCTAAAGGTTGGCAACAATACATGAATGCTGGTATTAATTTAAAATGGAAGCAATTTGAACTACAAATTGCTCCTGAATTTGTAGCAGCTCAAAATTTAAGTTTTGAAGGATTTAGTGAAAATCTAGCCTCAGTTCATTGGCGAGACTATTACAGATTTCAAAATTTTATAGAACAACCAGAACAATATGGCATTGATCAATATACTCATTTATTTTTAGGACAATCATTTTTAAAATACAGTTTTAAAAATATCACCATCTCTTTATCAACTGCAAATCAATGGTGGGGCCCTACTAAACGGAATGCTTTAATCTTGTCTAACAATGCTGGTGGTTTTCCACATTTAAGTATTACTAATAAAAAACCTTTACAAACAAAAATTGGGACATTCAATTATGAATTTGTTTGGGGGCTTTTGAAAAATGGCAATTGGCAACCGCCTCAACCCAATAAAACATACAGAGGTATTAAATTATATGTAACAAAGCCGGATACAAGTAGAATGTTTCAAGGAATGAACGTCAATTACTCACCTAAGTGGTTTAAAAATTTGACAGTTGGCATATCGCAAAGTTATGTTCAATATTCTAATCAAGTCTTAGGAATCATGCAATTTGTTCCTATCAAAAATATAGTACATCGTTTACCAAATGATCTTCCAAATAAACCTATTATTCTTACAGCATTCAATTTTAATTATCAACTTCCAGCAGCAAATGCCGTTTTTTATGGTGAGTTTGGATGGAATTTAAATCAAACTAGTTTTCGAAATTGGGTATTACAACCAGACAAAGGGATGGGTTCGGTACTGGGTTTTAGTAAAATGTTCACAACTACTAAAAAATATTATTGGGAATTCTTAGCAGAGATGACCAACTTGCAATTACAAACAAAGGCCGAACAATTTACAACGGGCGCACCACCTTCTTGGTACCTAGGAGCCGATGTTGTTCAGGGATACACGCATAATGGTCAACTATTGGGCGCTGGTATAGGCCCAGGAGCCACTTCACAAACTATTGAGTTAAATTGGCGCAAAGCAAATAATAGAATTGGATTGAGTGTAGAACGTAGATTGCATAACAATGACTTTTATGTTTTCTCTTTTACTAATTCTGGAGATTTCAGAAGGTGGTATGTAGATTTTGCAACCACATTAAAAATAGATTGGACTTTTGGTCGCTGGGATATTGCCCCACGTTTGAGTTATATACAAACAAATAATTACAATTGGTGGCTGTTCCAACCTCAAGATATTTATTTTATTCCTGGCTTGGACAAGCAACAATTCATTGGCCAACTTAATCTTAGATATCATTTATAGATGCAGAAAAAATTAGCCATTGTACTAATCAATTGGAATAGTTTTGAATTAACCAAAGATAGCTTGGAGTCATTACAACTAACCACGTTTACCAATTATGATTGTATTGTGGTGGACAATGGATCTGTGGATGATTCTGGTCAGGCGTTAAAATTACAGTT
The DNA here is from genome assembly GCA_945874755.1 of Chitinophaga pinensis. Lineage (GTDB taxonomy): Bacteria > Bacteroidota > Bacteroidia > Chitinophagales > Chitinophagaceae > Sediminibacterium > Sediminibacterium pinensis_B. The sequence continues at coordinate 46,935 of CAMCHR010000003.1, read as the reverse complement.
CCCAAATATCATCCTAATTGAATCTGAAACAAATAAAGGATTCACGGGGGGAAATAATATAGGAATGGACTATGCATTGCAACATGACTATGAATATATCATGATGTTGAATAATGATGTGGAAGTGGAGCCTAATTTTTTTGAGCCATTAATTGCAAGATTAGATCAAAACCCTTTTGTTGGTGCTGCGCAACCCTTGATTTATTTTCACCATGATCGAAATCTGATATGGAATGCAGGTTCTACTTTCAATACTTTATTAGGTATTTGTAATACGTCCGACTATAATAAAAAAGATCCTGGACATTTATTTCGTAATAAAGAAAAAAAGATTGATTGGATTACAGGTTGTGCATTTATGATGCGTGCATCGGTGTTAAAAAAAGTAGGGCCATTAAAGGAAGCATTTTTTATTTATTATGAAGATGTAGACCTTTCCTTTAGAATTAAACAAGCTGGCTATATATTAGACTATGTGCCTGAGTCCGTTATTTATCATATTGCAGGAATGTCTCATAAGTCAAAGACAAAGGAAAAAGAAGGTTTTGTTAGTCCAAAAGTGCATTATTTAAACGCCCGCAATCGTATTTGGTTTTTAAAAGCACACACCCCATGGTGGGCGATACCAACCACATTTATTTATCAATTTATTTATTATTTGGCTGTAATTTTCTATTTTATAAGTAGATTACGCTTTAATAAATTAAAGGCTTGGTTAACGTGTATAAAAGACGGAATACTAGCTTCGGTTTAATTTGATGTATTGCTATAAAATATTTTCTTGAAAAAAATTATCATAACAGGGGTCGCAGGTTTATTAGGGTCTAGAATGGCGGAATGGATTTTAACGAACCAACCTAATTGTACCATTATTGGTATCGACGATTTATCTGGCGGCTATCAAGATTATGTGCCTTCAGGGGTAGATTTTCACCAATTAGATTTGAGCACAGATACCATTGCACCTTTATTTGAAGGTGCTGATATCGTATATCATTTTGCTGCTTATGCTGCAGAAGGGTTGAGTCCTTTTATTAGAACATATAATTACAATAGCAATCTAGTGGCTACAGCAAATGTAGTGAATGCATGTATCGAACACAATATTGGTCGCTTGGTATTTACTTCTAGCATGGCGGTCTATGGGCATGGTAATCCTCCTTTTAATGAATCCCATCCACCAAGTCCTATTGATCCTTATGGTGTAGCAAAATATGCTTGTGAAATGGATATTCAAATAGCGGGCGAGCAGCATGGATTAGAATGGTGTATTATCCGTCCGCACAATGTATACGGTCGCAATCAAAATATTTGGGATCGTTATCGCAATGTATTAGGTATTTGGATGTTCCAACATATCAATAATTTACCTTTTACCATTTTTGGTGAAGGGGATCAACAAAGAGCATTTTCAGCTATTGACGATTGTTTGTTGCCTTTATGGAAAGCGGCAATAGATGACCGGGCTAAAAAACGCATCATCAATATTGGTAGCTGGAGACATTATAGTATTAAAGAGGCAGCCGAAGTTTTGAAGAAAGTCATTGGTAAGGGAGAAATTAAACATGAGCAAGCGCGTCACGAAGTGAAAGATGCATTGCCTTCACACGAGTTAAGTGTGGCTTTATTAGATTACGAAGATAAAACGAGTTTAGAAGCGGGCTTGACAGATATGTGGCAATGGGCTAAACAACAACCAATGCGTGTTCAAAAATCATGGGACAACTATGAAGTTGAAAAAGGTATTTATGGATTTTGGAAAAATAAATAATAAAATATTGAAATTCATTTTCAAAAAGGGATACAGGGTAATTCGGTATCCCTTTCTTGTTGGTATATTTTTTATGCAATTTATTTTATTGCATAAAATTGCGCATGCGCAATCTGTTTCTTTAGACCAAGAGTGGAGAACTGATCTGGTCCGCAGAGCGCAGTTACTTGGTAGATTTGATTCAACTGTTTCTTTTTTGATCAATCCAGTTTATTTAAGTAATCAAAATTCAAGATTAAAAATTAATAATACAAATCAACTAAATAGGTACTTGCAAAAAAAAGGCAAATCGTTTTTAGGAAAATTTGGGTATGTGGATCTAATGCCAGTACAATTACACCAACAATTTGTAACGGATATTCCTTTTAAAACATTAGATGGCCCAATGCTTGCAAGCAGTGGCTATCAAGTGTTGGCGTCTGCAGGAGTATTTGCAAAATTAGGTCCATTGACTGTTCAATTGCAGCCACAGTGGGTCAATGCAGAGAATAAAAGTTTTAGTAATAACAATCAAACGACTAATTACAATCAATTATTTTGGGGCAATTCTAGTATTCGCCTAAATGTAGGACCTGCATCCATTGGTATTAGTTCAGAGAATATCAGCTGGGGGCCTTCGGTTTTTAATCCATTATTAATGAGTGGACATGCGCCAGGTTTTATGCATTTAACTTTTAATAGTACCCACCCATTGAAAACACTTATAGGTAATTTTGAGTGGCAATGGGTTGCAGCGTATTTAGATCCAATGGACAAGGCTTATCAAGGAATTGCCGAAGTAAGTAATGCAACAATTCCAAGCAGAAGGTATTTTAATGGCGCTACATTTGTTTATCAACCTAAATGGGTAAAAGGCTTAAGTGTTGGATTAACAAGGGTAGTGCAACAACCCGAAATCATTTTGAAAGTATTTAATAACTGGAATTTAATTTTCAATAATATCTCAAGAGTCAATGACCCTAATGAGTTTACAGATTATCTTTTATATTCTGTTGAAGACAATACAGATCAATATGCATCTTTTTTTATGCGTTATTTAATGCTACAGGCGAATGCCGAATTTTATATGGAGTGGGGTAGGAACGACGCCTTTTATAATTTTAGAGATGCTATTCAAAGACTAGATCATTCCAGAGCTTATACTTTAGGAATACGTAAATTGTTCAATGTCAATGAACAAAAAACCAAATACTGGCAATTGATTTCCGAGTATACCCGCATGCAACAACCGCCTTCTTGGCCATTATTAAGCGCTGGTTCCTGGTATGTGCATCGTGGAGCAGCTCAAGGCTATACCCATTTAGGAGAGATTATGGGTGCGCCCATTGGGCAAGGTGCCAACGCGCAAACATTTAGATTGAGCAAGTTCAATGGATTACAACAATACGGTATTCAACTAGAGCGTGTGACGCAAAATGGCGTTTACTTTGAAGACAATTTAGCATTTACCAATCCTAGTAAAACAAAATGGGTTGATTTTGGCTTACGTTTAATGGCAGATCATCCATTTAAAAGATTCGTATTGAGTAGTAGTGTCGCGTATAAGAAATCCTTTAACTACCAATGGTCTCAACCTGCAGAAGCTACTGGGCTTGGCTTCAACAATCCCAATGACTTAAATAGTTTTATGTTCAAGCTCGGTATTTGGCTTAGATAAGCGTTTTAATTTTTATACGAAATTAGATCGTGTAAAAATATAGCTACACATTTAATAGCAATTCTGCTATATCAATTGGCACTCCTACAATGCTTAATTGATTCTCTCCCACCCCACATCCCCTCTTTAGCTGTAATTCCACTGCAGCCTAATAATCAAAAACAAAAATAGCTGTTTATTTAATCTATTTTATCTTCGCTACATGCATGACAACTTAAATAAGCCAATTGTCCTTGGGGTAGACACCAGAGACCTGCGCATTGCTCAGACAGGCGCACGTACTTATTTAACAGAGCTGATCCATGCTTGGGAGCAGTTTCCAGAGGTTCAATTGATTTTATTAGACAATGAACGTAGCGTTTATCGTGGGAAAAATAAGGTTTTAAAATTATTAGAACACCTTCGTTTTTTTTGGTGGAAGCAAGTACAATTGCCTTTATTAGGCCATCGTAAAGGGGTAACCCATTTATTTTGTAGTGATTTTTTTGTCCCTTATTTTAAAATGGGCTTTAAAACAATCGCAGTGTTACATGATGCTTTTTTTTGGGAAACTCCCGAACATTACCATCCATTGTGGATTCAACTTTTTCATGGAATAGGCGTACCTGCTGCAAAAAAAGCCAACCTATTGATTGTTCCTACAGAGCATGCTAAAAAATGTATCCTTAAGCATGAAAATTTTGATCCAAATAAAATGCAAGTAGTTTTAGAAGCTGCTAAATCCTTTCATCATCCAAAGATTGGACCTTCTCCTATGGCTGCCCCTTATTTTTTACACGTGGGCGTTTTAGAGAAAAGAAAAAATTTAGTGCGTTTAGTAACCGCATTTGAGAAGCTGCATGCTATTTATCCCAATTATAAATTAGTCTTAGTGGGCAATATCCCTGTAAAATCACAATTGAATGACGCGCCTGCAATTGAGCAAGCTATTGTATCTCTTGGTTTGCAAGAGGCAGTAGTTCGTTTAGGCTATTTAGAAGCAGATGCTCTTGCCACGGTGTACACCCATGCTTTTGCCTATTGTTTGCCTTCTTTAAATGAAGGCTTTGGCCTTCCAATTTTAGAGGCCTTCCATTTTAATCTGCCTTTAATTTGTGCCAATACAAGTGCTTTGCCAGAAGTTGCTGGAGATGCTGCTTTGTTTGTGGATCCATTTGATACCGCTTCAATCTCATCTGCTATGTTGCAATTAGTGGAAAGCCCTAATCTGTTGGCCGAACTGGTTAAAAAAGGACAAACACGTCAATTGCATTTTAGTTGGCCAAAAGCGGCCCAAGAAATCCATGAATTGATGAAGGGTTGTTAATTCTTGCTGTTTTTTAGTTTATTTTTACCACATGTCTACAACTAGTTCCAATAGATTTGGCGAAGGCTGGTCGCTTCATAATAGAGGGTTGACGTATTATTATATTGTCTTCTTTTTTTTAAGAGGTTTGATGCATCGACTTTGCATTGGTTCTGTAAAAGGCAATTTACTTATTGGCAAAAATGTAGCCATTCGTTATCCAAAAAATTTGCATCTAGGTACTCAAGTAATCATTGAAGATGGCGCAGAAATCAATTGCCTTGCATCCAAAGGGATGCATTTAGGTGATAGAGTAAGCATTGGTAAATACGCTATCATTCGTCCTTCTAATATTTATGGTGGGCCCATTGGTGAAGGTTTAGTCATGGGTGACAATTCTAATATTGGTCCTTATAATTATATTGGTTGTTCTGGTAAAATCACGATTGGCAATAATGTGATGTTGGCGCCTCGTGTAAGTATTTATGCAGAAAACCATGTATTTGACAATCCTAATATCACCATTAAAGCACAAGGTGTTGCTAAAAGTGCAGTGGTGATTGAAGATGATTGTTGGATAGCAGCCAATGTGGTGATTCTTGCAGGCGTGACGATTGGCAAGGGTTCTGTTATTGCAGCAGGTAGTGTGGTGAACGAAGATATCCCTGCATTTTCGGTTGTTGCGGGTGTGCCTGCCCGTGTGATTAAATCTCGTTTAGGCTAATGCGCATTTTATTTTTACATAGTTCCTCTGATACTTATGGCGCCAGTAAAATTTTTTTACAAACAGTAGCGATTGCTCAAAAAAATGGTCATACTGCAATAGTGGTACTTTCTAATAATGGGTCACTTGAAAAAAGCCTTACAGCCATTGGAGTGGATGTGCATATTGTGAACCTTGGTATTATTCGTCGTCAATATTTTAATCTTGCTGGTATTTTGAATCGTTTTCAAAAATGGTGTACCGCTTTTAGTACTTTAAATACACTCATTCAGTCACATCAAATTGATATCATCTTTTCAAACACCGCAGCAGTTTTAATTGGTGGTTTTGTTGCAGGTCGTAATGGATTAAAACATATTTGGCATATTCATGAAATCATTGAAAAGCCTGCTTTTTTACATCGTTTTTTAGCATGGCGTTTTCGTGTTACAGCAGATCAATTAATTATGGTCTCTAAAGCAGTTGAAAATCATTGGCAGCATGCATTGCCTGCAAATAAAATAATACAAATCTACAATGGGATTGAACCTATTAAGCCTTCTAGTTCCCCTGATTTTAAAACAACATTACATATTCCTGCAAATGCCTTAGTGATTGGCATGGCTGCAAGAATCCATTATTGGAAAGGGCAATCCTATTTTGTAGAGATTGCGCGTGCAATGTTAATAAAACAATTGAATGAAGCTAGTATATCCAATGTAGATTCTAATAATCAGATCAAAGCGTTTCCTCCTTTGTATTTTTTAATTGCTGGAGATCCTTTTCCTGGTTATGAATATTTATTAGATGCTTTACAAGCACAATTAAAAGATCCTATTTTTAAAGATCGTATTTTTTATATTGGCTTAGTCAAAGAAATGGATGTATTTTATCGCTCCATCGATTTGCTTATCTTGCCTTCTCAACAACCAGATCCTTTACCTACAGTCATTCTAGAAGCAATGCAATACGGTATTCCTGTTGCGGCAACTGCGCAAGGTGGTGCATTAGAAATGGTGAATGAAAATGAAACTGGTATATTCATCCCTTTAAACAATGCAGCTGTGGCTGCTGAAAAGATAAATGCGATCTTGCCTGCAAGCATTCGTCATCAAATAGGTGCAGCAGGTAAAGAAAGAGTTGCAACCCATTTTAGTCAATCTGCTTTTGAAAAAAACATTACAGCAGTTTTTGAAAAATAATCATGTATCAACAATTAAACCATACAGATACAACTAGTGATTCCAACGACGCAATCAATAATGTTGCTACATTAAAACTTGCAATCATTGGCGCTCGTGGTTATCCTTACGTCTACAGTGGTTATGAAACTTTGGTGAAAGCATTGGCTGAAAGATTGCCTGCAAAAGGCGTTGAGATCACTGTGTATTGTCATGCACATTTATTTCCTCAAAAACCTGTAATGGTCAATGGCATTCGTTTGGTTTACATCCCAACACTTCCTTTTAAATCTTTAGCGCAACCCATCCATTCTTTTCTAGCTTTTTGGCATATGGTGTTCACGAATGTTGATGTGGCCTTAGTGTTGAATGTGAGCAATGGGCCCTTTGGTATTATTGCCCGTCTTTTTGGTAAACCTACTATGATGAATGTGGATGGTCTTGAATGGTTACGTCCTAAATGGAAAGGCTTTGGTGGCGTGTATTTTAAATGGGCCGCTACAATGGCAACCCGCTTTATGGATCTGCTCATTACAGATGCCGATGCCATGCAAGCCATCTACCTAAAAGAATTTGGTGCTAGATCGGTGGTCATCACGTATGGTGCTGAAACAAGTCCTGGGGCTGACTTATCTTATTTATCGGACTGGGACTTGGTGGAAAGGGAGTATTATTTAATTGTAGGAAGGATGATCCCTGATAACAATGCCGATATATTAATTGAGGGCTTTATCCAATCCAATAGTAATAAAAAACTAGTGATTGTGGGGGATGTGCCCTATCAAGACTGGTATGCCGATAAAATTAGAAGCTATCAAGACCCTCGTTTGGTCTTCACAGGATATGTTCGAAGTCCTGAAACACTCGCTTCGCTCTATAAATATTGCTATGCCTACCTCCATGGGCATGAATTTGGGGGCACCAACCCCACTTTACTTAAAGCCATGGCCAATGGCTGTGCAATTGCTGCTTTAGACACCGTTTTTAGTCGTGAAGTGCTGCAAAACGAACAATTTGGCTTCTATATCTCTAAATCCCCTGCCGATTGCACCCGTTGGTTTAGCTGGGCCGAATCACATTGCATTGATATTGAGGCTAAAAGAGCCATTATGCACCAAGGAATAACCGAAAAATATACTTGGGAAACGGTCTCCGAATTATACCTTTACCATCTCAAATCTTTGGCGAAAAAAAAATAGAGGTGCATGCATAGGAAAAAGCGTTATTATAAAAAGAACTTAATTGGCATTGACGCCTTGAGTTTGCTTTTATCGCTTTTTACAGCCATCTTTATTAAGCATCAAGCTTTTATCTTCCCTTCCTCCCTTAATGATTTTTTATTTTTAGGCTTATTATTGGGTATTTGGTTTTTAGCTGCCCATGAGTGTCGCTTGTATCGTAATCGTATTTATAAAAAATTCCCCGAGGAAATTTTATTTAATTTTTATGCGAATGCCGTATTTGTTATTTTATTAAGTGCGTTTTTCTTTTTAACAAAATCCATTTATGCAAACTTGTTTCGATTTAGTGTATTAGTAAGTTTGCATTTTTCTATTTCTATTCTAGCAAAGTATTATTTCCGTAAAAAACAGCATCTTGCTTTTGAAGGGGGTGCATTAAATGATACAGTGATCATTGTGGGTTTTAATAAAACTTCTATCGAGTTTTTTAAAACACTCAAAGAGCATGTTTATTATGGTTATAAATGTGTAGGCTTCATTCATGAGGAGGAAGTAAGCTTAGAAAATAACCTTGAGGGCATGCACTATTTAGGCAAGATTGGTGATTTAGAAAAAGCATTAACAGCACAGCGTATAGACGAAGTCATTATTTCTTTACCTAGTGAAAAAACTTGGGAGATTCGATACTGTACTGAAATTTGTGATCAATTGAATGTGCGTGTTCGCTTGATGCCTGCACTTCATGACTTAACTACCAAGTCCGAAGAGATAGACAATCTTGGTTTATTATCAGTGATTAATTTAAATGAACTGCCTTTAGATAAATGGGAGAATAAGTTGTTTAAAATGTTATTTGATAAATTCTTTGCAGGATTATTCTTTCTTATTTTTGGTTGGTGGCTTTTTCCAATTATTGCTATTTTAGTGAAATTGGATTCCAAAGGGCCTGTGTATTATCAACAAGAACGTTGGGGTGTAAATAACAAGCCCATCATTTGTTATAAGTTTAGAACCATGCATTCCGAGAATGATTACAATGGCCAAAGAGAAGAAGACTTTAAGCAAACCTCACGTAATGACATACGTGTTACACGTTTGGGTAAAGTATTGCGTAAATATAGCATGGATGAATTGCCACAGTTTTGGAATGTCTTAAAAGGTGAGATGTCTGTGGTGGGTCCCAGACCGCATCCAACCCCCATGAACTTAGTGTCCATGAAGAGTGTAAACAATTATTTAAAGCGTCATATGGTGAACCCAGGGATAACTGGTTGGGCACAGATCAATGGATGTCGCGGCGAAGTTCGAACACATGAGGAAATGGAACGACGCGTGAACTTTGACTTATATTATATTCACCGTTGGTCCTTCACTATAGACCTGCAGATTATTTTGCAAACTATCATTAAAATGTTACGCGATACAGGCGCTTACTAAAATAGTTTTTATTATGCATCCTAAAAAAATAGTTAAAATTGTATTTTGTTTTTTATTGTCATACACAATGAACCCTGCGTTTGAACCATTAAACGCACAAGTTCAATCACATCAATCAACGGTTGTAGATTTCTTGAGTCGTATGGCACAGAAAGGTAAAATAGAATTCAACGATTTAATTAAACCTATTGATCGAAAAATTATTTTTCAAAAATTAGGCGAACTACAAAATCAAAAAGATTTATCTCCAATAGAGCAAAAAGAATTACAGTTTTTTATTGCAGGTTTTGCTTTAGAAAATGCAACTATAAAAACATTAGGGAAGAGCACAAGCCCTCAGTTTTTTTCTTTCAAACAATTAAAGTTAAATCCATCTGCGCAGCAACATTTGATAACTTATAAGGACAATCACTTTGGCATCATGGTTGATCCAGTCGGAAATCTTACGATGCAAACACGCAATGGCAAATCCAATACCATTGAAGGGAAAGGCTTTCAAGTAGCCGGTTATGCAGGTAAACGTATTGGTTTTCAGTTAAGTTTTATAGATATTAATGAACAAGGTCGGTATGATTCTTTGAGAAACGATAATGAATTACCTGGCTTAGTAAAAAAGGGAACAGTGAATTCGAAAATCTTGAACTACTCCCAAATGAATGCAAGTTTAAGCTTTCGTTTAAATAAAGGCATGATTACATTGGGGCAAGATCAGCATATCATGGGTTATGGTCGTTATGGCAATATTGTTTTATCGGATAAAGCACCTGCTTATCCTTTTTATGCACTCAACTACCAACCAAGTACTTGGCTAAAATTTAATTACATGCATGCTTGGTTGCAATCTGGTGTGCTAGATACGCGTGCTTCATATGATTTGAACAATAAAGTGTATGGTGGAGTACGTCAACAATATTTACCTAAATTTTTTGCAACACATTCGGTAGAGATTGCTCCCATGAAAGGATTGAAAATTAATTTAGGCGAATCTATTGTTTACAGCGAAAATTTACAACTGGCTTATATGCTGCCTGTTACTTTCTTTAAAGCATTTGACAATCAAAAATATGCGGATAATATTTTGACTGGGTCCAACGGTCAATTCTTTTTTGGATTTAGTAGTCGCAATCAATTACCTAATACACTTATTTACGGTCAGTGGATGATTGATGAAATTAGATTGAGTACTGCATTTAATGCTGGAAAATCTCGCAATCAAATGGGCTATCAATTGGGCGCTTCTGTGACAGATCTTTTTCTGCATTACTTAAGTTTCAATGCCGAGTATACGCGCTTGAACCCTTTTATGTATAGTAATTTTATTGCTGCTCAAAATTATTCTAATGCTAATTATAGCCTTGGTGACTGGATGGGAGCCAATGCAGATCGGATATATTTGAGTGCAAAATACCATCCCAAAGCCAACTTGAGTGTAGAGGCTTTTGCCTTTATGATGCAAAAAAATGGCCAAGGATCTATTGAGGCTCAATATTTTGCCATTCCCCAACCTAAATTTGGCTTTGATCCACAATATAAACGAAGTAGATTAGGTGTAAATGCACAATATGAACTTTGGAATAACTTGATTTTGAACTTTAGTTATGCCAATACCTTCCAAAAACCTACCATCGGAAAAGGTAATTGGTTCACGGATGCTAGTTTCGGTATTTGCTGGAATAAATTTTAGTACTTTTACTTATATAAGAAGATAATAATGACATCATTTTTTACAAAATCAAAAAGCATCCTGCTTTTGGTTGCTATTTTGTTCGTTGGAAGCGTATGCGCGCAAGATTTAAAAAACCTTAAGATCAATCAATTGTCTGATCAACAGATGATGCAGATTTGGCAGCAATTTTCTGCTAAAGGCATTACTGAATCAGAAGCAATCAAGATGATGGTTCAAAAAGGTTTGGGTCCGAATGAAGTGGGGATGTTTAAAAAAAGATTAGTAGGTATTCAGGCTGCACAAAAAGCTAAATTTGGAACTAGCGCATCTATTAAATCTTTTATTAAAGATACTTCGATGTTTTTACAGGATTCAAGTTGGGTCAACGAAGTGCCATTTATTCGCACCAATACTAGATATTACGGTTATAGTTTTTTTAGTAATCCTAATACAGAATTTCAGCCTAATTTTAATATAGCTACTCCTAAGAATTATATCTTAGGACCAGGGGATGAATTAAATATTACTTTAAGTGGTTTGAACGAAACTGATATTTATGCAAAATTAAATCGTGATGGATTTATCAAAGTAGAATATGTTGGACTTATCTCTTTAACAGGCTTAACAATAGAGCAAGCCAAACAACGCATTTTTGTACGCATGGATAAATCTTATCCTGCTTTAACAATGGGTAAAACAAAATTGAATGTGAGTTTATCCAATGGAAGATCTGTTCGTGTGACAGTGATTGGTGAAGTGGAACGTCCAGGTGCGTATCAAGTATCTGCCTTGGCTTCTGTATTTAATGTAGTCTATATTACTGGTGGCCCAACTGTCAATGGTACTTTAAGAAATATTCAAGTGATACGCAATAATAAAATGATTGCTACTATTGACTTGTATCCATTTTTACAAAATGGTCTACTACCTGCTGACATTCGTTTAGAAGATCAGGATGTATTGGTTTTCACGCCAACATTAAAACGCATAGAGTTAGGTGGTATGGTGAAACGCCCAATGGTCTATGAGTTGCTACCGAATGAAAATTTAGCACAAGCTTTATCTTATGCTGGTGGATTTAGTGATTCAGCTTTTACAGATCGCTTAAAGATTGTTCAATTGAATGGTCGTGAGAAATTATATAAAGATGTGGAGACAAGTTCATTTATGAATTATATCCCAATGCAAAGCGATTCTATTTTTGCAGAGAAAAAACAGCCTTTGTTTGAAAACAAAGTTACTATTACCGGTGCTGTGTACCGTCCTGGTGAATATGGATTTACATCACAACTTTCTTTAAACAGCTTGCTTAAAAAAGCAGATGGGTTAAGAGCTGATGCATTTTTGACAAGAGCAATTATCAAACGTGTTGGCGTGAATAGAGAAAAAACAATCGTCTCTGTTAACTTAACTACCTTAAATACAAATGACATTACATTGAGTTCCGAAGATTCGATTCAAGTATTTGCAAAAGATGATTTAGTTGAACAACAATTTGTAACTATTGATGGCAATGTACGCAATCCTGGAAAAGTATTGTTTAGAAAAGGGATGCAGATTCAAGACTTGATTGCTCTTGCTGGTGGATTTTTGAATGATGCAGCTTACCATAGGGTTGAACTTTCTCGTTTAGAGAAAAACAGAACAGACGCTATGAGCAATCAGATGGTAGACTTGATGAAACTAGAACTAGATGCCGCACTTACTAATAAAGATGCTTCTTTAACTTTAGAACCGCAGGACTATGTATATATACCTAGATTATTGAACTATAAATTTATTGGCGACGTTAAAGTACGCGGCGAAGTATTGTTCCCAGGAAATTTTGCTTTAGAGCGTCGTGACGAAACCATTCAAGATATCATTACACGTGCAGGTGGATTAACGCAATATGGTTCATTGAAAGATTTACAAGTATTTCGAAATGGCACAAGAATAGGCGTAAACCTAGAACAAAATGCTGCAAAAGACATGACCTTGTTATTGTTACCTGGTGATAGTTTATTTATGTCACGCAACGACCCTTATGTTGAAATTGTTGGTGCGGTGTATAATCCTCAATTGATTCGTTATGAGTCAAGTAGTTTTAAATCTTATATCTCTGCAGCAGGCGGTGTAAAAAATAGAGGCTCTTTATCTAAAGCCTATATTCAATACAGCAATGGCATCAATCGTAAGACTACAAAGTTCTTGTTCTTTAAATTTTATCCTACTGTAAAATCGGGTAGTAAAATAATTGTACCAGAAGTCCCTGAAAAACAAAAAGGATTATCCATTGCAGAAATCACTGCAATTACTTCTATCATTTCTGGATTGGTAAGTTTAGCTGCCATTTTAAAATTATAATAATTTAATTTTTCGATTTAAAATCGACAATATAAAATGCAAACCGAATTAAATAATTTACCAATACAAAAGTTTTTACTAGATGCTATAAATAAGCTAAAGTCAACCTTTATCCAGAAATTTAAATTATTATTTTTATTAAGCACATTGGGGGGTATACTAGGCGTGACTTATAGCTTTATTAAAAGTCCAAAATACCAATCTGATATTACATTTTTAGTTGAAGAAAACAAGGCAGGTGGAGGAGGATTACTTTCTTCCCTCGGAAGTCAGATTGGAATAGATGTAACCAGTATTGCAGGTGCTGGAAATTCGGTTATTTCTGGAGATAATATATTAGAACTACTCAAAAGTAAGTCAATGATGAAAGAGTGCTTGTTGACTCCTTTTCAAAATGACACTAATTACTTATTAGCAGATAGATATGCCGATATTTATGATTTAAAAATAAATTGGGCAAAGGATAATAAAATAGCAAAGATTATTAATTTTTCTAATGCCAATATTGATGCTAGATTAAAAGATAGCTTGTTATCTACAATCATTAAAAGAATTTATAAAAAAGAGTTTAATGTCTCTAAGCCTGATAAAAAGCTTGGGTTTTTTAAAGTATCTGTTGAGACAAATGATGAGCTACTAAGTGTATATATAGCTGATCGTATTATTAAAATTGCGACTGACTTTTATGTTAATAATAAAATTAGTCGTCTAAAAAATAATGTAGAACGTTTAGAACACCGCACTGATAGTATTGGCAACTTATTAAATAATCTTACATATTCCTCGGCTAACGACGCAAGATTGATGCTTAATTTAAACCCAGCCGAGGTTGATGCACAAGGCAGTGCTGAAATTTCCCAAAGAGATAAAATTGTGCTATCAACTATTTACGCGGAACTCATTAAAAACTTAGAAATCTCAAAAACTGCCCTAGTTCAAGAGACACCTACAATTCAAATTACTGATAAGTCAATTTTACCTTTAGAAAAAAATGAACTCAAGTGGTATGAAGGCTTCTTATTTGGCTTCGTAATACCTTTCTTATTTTTGTTTATAATTTTTGCCATTTAATATTTTAAACATTTCAATTAAGTGAAAATTTTTTTATTGAATAAGCCTTGGCTTTTGTTTTCTCCTTTTTTAGCGGCTTATTTATTTATGATTTATAAATTGAATTATACCATTCCTATTGTTTTGATGGGTGATGAACCTCGGTATTTGGAGTATGCAAATAATCTATTAAAAGGCTATTTTTCTTCCAAAGACAATGTGAATTTATGGAATGGCCCAGGTTACCCATTGTTTCTAGCCCCATTTATTAAAATTGGATTTGATGTTAATAATTTAAGACTTTTAAACGCCTTTCTTCAGTTTGTATCAATTGTTTATTTATTTAAAACTTTAAAAAATTGGGTAAGTATTAAAACTGCTTTCTTTTTTACTTTATTTTGGGGCATTTACTATATTGCTTTTAAGGAAATGCTATATGTCTTTACTGAGACCTTAACTTCTTTATTGGTAGTATTAATTGCTTATAAAATTACAAGTTCAAAAAAGACAATTGATTATATTTTTATAGGACTACTTTTAGGATTCCTCGCCCTTGTAAAATTAATATTTGGGTATGTTATTTTGATTTGTTTAACCATATTCACTTTAATTTTTTTAATAAACAAAAACAAAATATATGCAAACTATACACTTGTTTTCTTTGCTGCCATAATAACCACGCTTCCTTATTTATTTTATACATATAATTTAACTGGCAAGATTTTTTATTGGGGAAATAGCGGTGGGATGTCTTTGTATTGGATGAGTACTCCGATTGAAACTGAATACGGAGATTGGAATGATTCAACATTCAGTGCATATTGTAATTATGATACCACCATGCCTTGTAATGCTTCTTATTTTGCAAGGGGTCATCAAGCCGACTATGATTCTATCTATAAATACAATGGGATACTTCGAGATGATGCATTTAAAGAAAAGGCAATTCAAAATATCAAAGCACATCCTCTTAAATACCTAAAAAATATATTTGCCAATGCGGGTCGGTTATTTTTTGGTATTCCAAACTCATATAATTTTATCCGCTTTCAGCACTTGTGGAGAATTATTCCAAATGCTTTTGTGTTTTGTATGTTTTTAGTCTCAATAGTATTGGGTATTAGAAAGTTTAAAAAGATACATACAGTATTCTATTTTCTCCTTACATTATTATTTGTATACTTAGGGCTTACGCTTTTAGTTAGTGCCCAGCAACGTCAACTCTATGTTGTACTTCCAATAATTATAATATGGTTTTCGTGGATATTTGAGCGCTCCTTCCAGTCTCGTAACGACTTGTGATATTTATTAAAAGACCACTTAAGAACCAAGTAAAGTAACTTAAATAAACAAATCCTTCAGTATTTGATGTAAACATTGGTAAAAGTATACCAATTTTAAATAAAAAAATAGTGAACGCAATTCGTTTTGTTTTACCTGACTGACTCCATAGATATTTATAAGCTTTTTTCATCAAGTTTATATGAATCCATATATATATAATTAACATCGGAAAGCCTACCTGAATTCCTGTTATTATAAATTGATTCTCTCCTCCGATATTATCGTTACTTACCATTGAAATTCTACCAGATTCTCCTAATCCAAGTCCAAATGGCTTTTGAATCATTGCCTCAAATCCGTCTATCCATTCTAATACATGACCAATACTAGATGCATTTTTAAAGGTTACTGAGTCTATAATAAAATTATAAATGTCTGTTTGCGCTAAGAAATAAATTAAATAAACTGAAGCAAAACTTAATGCTATATATATCAACTTAATTATTTTTTTGTTATTTGTGATTAAAGCATAAACACAAAGCACAATTAGGTATCCTATAAATGAAGCCCTTGACAATGCTAATGTAATACAGATTAATGAACAAATTAAACAGATTCTTCCAAATTTTGTTAAAAATAATCTCTTTGAATAGTCTGTATAATAAGCTAAGCAAATACTCAAAGTTAAAACCATTGAAGCGGCCATTTCTAAAGGACTTCCAAATAAACTTCCAAAACGTTTCTGTCCTGTTTGTGTTTCAAAGGTCCAAATTAGCCCATAATTACCTGATTGTTCACCGTCAAAATAATTGATTAATAAATTAGTAAATCCAGTATTTGCATGAAAATGTTCATTTCTTAAATATTCCATTAAAACAATAACAGCGGCAAGTAAGGTCATCATTCCAATTAGTTTGAAATATTTTCCTAATTGAATATATTTTATTTGAATAAATCTACCAACAAAATATAAAATACAGAAAAAAGACAAACTTTTAAAAGCCAATAATTTTGATATAATGTTATATGAACCGATAGGTAATAAGACAAAAAGGAAACTATATAATAGAAAAATAGCTACTAGAATATCAGTAGTAGTAAATTTTGGTATTTTTTTAAATTGGATTATTACTATAAATAATGCTATTATAACTAAAAACTCTTTAAAAAATTGTAATATGCCAATCAGACCATCTAATCCATACATGTGTGTAATTGATAGCACATTTATGTAGATTGGCATTGCAACAATAATAAAAATGAGTAAACCGGATGCATTGGCTTTACTAAACTCTTTCAGAGTTTTTAAAAAGGATATAATATATATAAGAGGAAATAGAAACATCTTTTATAGTCAATGTTGGTTTGTTATTGAAAACGATCTTGCTAAGTTAGTTTAATTGTTTTATGTTATTATATTTTAAAGCTTTAATGAACTAAAATATGTGCATAAGACTATTCTTATTATTTACTATACACCAATTTTCCTTTTATTGAACCAACAGCTTTTAGTGGGTTTTGCTCAATTTTTCGGGCATATATTCTGGGTTGATATTAATTGTTAATAATCTTCAATTCCCTGTTCTAAACATCCACTCAATTATATGTATATTAGTGTAAGTTTAAATTGTTATTTATAAATAAATCACCATTGGCTATAAAAAATCAGATATTTTCAATACAATTATTAAGGGCAATTGCCGTTTGCTTAGTTGCTTATGCGCATTCGATTGATTTAGTAGGTTACTTGAATATTAATAGTTTCCAAGCCTCCTATAAATATTTAGAAAATTTTGGAGCAATTGGAGTAGATATTTTTTTTGTAATTAGTGGGTTTATCATGGTTTATGTTTCAGGCAACATTGATAATTTCTCTAAAATTATAACTTTTTTTAAAAAAAGAATGATAAGATTGTATACCTTATATATTCCTATTACATTTTTATTAATGTTTTACAAACATCCAGATGTCTCTACTATTTTAAAAAACATTTTACTTCTTCCTATATTTGACACTGGGACTATTTTTTTACTACCATCTATTAATATTGCTTGGACACTTTCTTTCGAATTATTTTTCTATATTATTTTCACTATCTCGCTAATCATTCATAAAAAGATGCATAATATAGTTGCAATAATCATTTTATTGATATTTGTTTTTCTTGGTACCGTAATTAATTCTAATGAAGTTCATCTTGTTTTTCTTACAAATCCAATTTTACTTGAATTTGTCCTTGGAATTATATTAGGTTTAATTTATATAAATAAAATTAAAATACCATTATCTGTAGTTTTTTTGATATTTATAACTGCGATCCTGCAATTTGTTTTGTTAATCAATAATGGTTATTCTAATATTTCAGAAGCTTATTTAACATTAAACGGATCAGGAAGTTTTTTAAGAGTTTATTTATGGGGCATTCCTTCTTTTTTGTTAGTTACATCAATTTTATTTATAAATCAACATCAAAATCAAACATCAATACATAAATTTTCATTCTTAAAAAAATTATTTATTCTAATTGGTGATGCATCCTATTCTATTTATTTAATTCATACCTTTTTATTTAGTGCAATCCTTCATTTTAATGACCTTTTTATGAACATTCAAAATGGCGACTTACTTATATTTTTATTTTTATCTTTTTCGATTTTTTTAGGATGTTTAATTTATATTTTTATCGAAGATCCTTTATTAAATTTCTGTAAAAAAAAGCTACTTTAAAATAGGTAAGATACTTCTACTTTTGAATAATTTTTTCACTCTATAAGTTAGAACCCAAGACTTTGTTATAATATTTTGAATTACACCAAGACTGGTTGGCATTTGAATCTAGGACTCTCTTTACTCGCTTCGCTCGCACTGTCTTATTCTGCATTGATCTTAATCAAAGCTTTCGTACATATCTGTCTTTTGCTTAAGCCCTAATTTTTTAAATAACCAGAACTTTATAGGGACTAAAAAATGAAAGCGATCTTTAATTAAGTGCATTGAGCTGAAATAGACTCTTTTGAATAATCGTTCTTGAGAACCCATTATTAATGCAGGTTTTGTATTAGTAGGGTCTAATCGAATCATTGCAAACCCTCCCCACATTTCCCTATAAGTTGTATTATGCCAAAAAGAACCAATAATATAATCTAGTTCTACATAAGTTACTTGCGGATATTGTGAGTAATTAATGCCCTTTATCCCAGCCCTACATTGAGGGTTAAAGCTATCATGTAATATTATGGTGATTGGATTTTTATGTGGATAAGAAAGAATTGTATGAATATCTTTCTTAACTGCGTTTGTAGTATGATCTCCATCTACCAGTATGAATTCTAATTTCTTACCTTCTTTTTCAATTTCAATAAATAAGTCTGGCAAAATTAAAAAGCTATCTCCAATCTTAAAATCAACCGTCGGAAATTTTCCAGCTAAAAATTGTTTTGGGGCTTTGCTAATATCCAATGAATAAACCTGCTTTGAGAACTCATTCAAGACTTGTAAACTGCCACCTTTATATGTGCCAATTTCAATTGCAACAGAAGGCTTAATATTTTGTAATAAATTAATTAAACAATATTTTTCGGCACGAGACATTTGCCATTCTAAGTCAAAGTCAATTGGAAAATCTGTAAAAAAAGGAACCCCAATATTTGATTTCATATTCAGATAATTACATTTTTTGTTCTACAAGATACAAACTTTTTTTCACTATACTTGACGTATACTAATTTAAAACAACCAGTCCACTACTCACTTATCAAAAATCCAAGACTGTCACTACTCGCTTCGCTCGCACTGACTTCTAAAATAAAGAACTTGGATATAGTGATTCGGAAAAATTCACTCTTTCACTAGTTAATTACACCTCTAAAAGTTTATTAGCTTAAATAGAATTAAAGAATTCAAATAAACTTGTTTCTGTCGGCAATTCTAATTTCTTACGTAATCGATACCTGCCAAGTTCCACACCGCGTAAAGATATATTCATTAACTGTGCTATTTCCTTGGTGGATAGATTCAAGCGTAAAAACGTACATAGCTTTAATTCATTAGCGGTTAGCTTTGGAAACTTTTGTTTTATGTTTATAGTGAATGAATTATGTGCTTTGTCAAAATGGTAAATAAAATTCTCCCAATCCTTATCCATCTTGTCGGCGTCGTTGATTACCTTAATCATTTTTTTTAACTCGTCCAGGCCCGATGAATTTTCTAACACTTTTGTCATTTTTGACATATGCGTTTTTAAATCCGATAACAATTCCCCCTTTTGCACTAAGTGCATGGTAAAGTTTAATAGTTCGTTATTTTTATTGTCTACTTCTAACTGTAACTTTTCGTTCTTTATTTCGGTAATCTTGATTTTTGCTTTGTCTATTTCTAATTGCTTTAAATTATTTAAATGCTTCTGTTCCTCCTCATATTTTTCCTGCTGTGTGATAAACTTTTTCTTCTGCCACTTATTTAGCATGAATACAATTAAGCATAGTAGTAGCATATAAAAAACGAAAGCCCACTTTGAAACATACCATGCAGGTAGCACCGAAAAGCTGTAATAGTCCAACTCCGATTCTTCCCCTAAATTATTGCGCACTTTTATTTCAAATGTATAATTACCTGCAGGCAGGTTCGTATATTCCTTTTCGGTTTTACTATTCCACTTGGACCAGTTTTCGTCCAGCCCCTTTAACCTATAACTATATTCCAAATTATTTTGTAAGCCAAACAAGGCCGTGGAATATTCAAAATGTATCGCATCCCATTTTCCTCCTATGTTTGGAGATTGTCCTTGTTGCTGTTCTTGTTTTTCATTTACATTCCCAAAATAACCTCCATACAATAAGCTATCTCCTTCCCCTAAAACGCGCACTTCCCTTATATGTACTTGTAAAGTGTAATTATTTTTTTTATACTTTGCGTAGTTTAAATTAAACAAGCCGCTCTCCCCTCCAATAAACACATTGCTTTCATTTACGGGGTATACTAATTCAAAACCACTTAATAGTTTATTATTTAATTCGGGGATATAAATTATGTTAGGTGTTTTTGTACTCATGTCTAATACACCTAATTGCTTTTCGTGTATGAACCAAATATTACCATCTTGGTCCTCCTTTAAATAACGTAAACTTTGTGGTCCCAATAAATTTTGATAAAAACCGTAGGGTTCGAACTTGTCGGTTTGTGTATTGTATTTGTAAACACCCTTTTCGGTGGCTACTACAATTTCGTTTTTTATTTTATATACATGGTTGTTTAAACTAGAAGGCAATCCATTTTTGTCGGTATATATTTTGGGAGCCACTTTGCTTGTTGTGTCTTTTTGAACTCGGTATAATCCGTGAAAGGGATGTGACACCCATATATACGCTTCCTCATCCACAGCTACAAAACGGGACGACTGTGTAAAGTTTTTTACACTATTCGTAGTGGCAATATTATTTCCATTATCGTTTAAATATAACAGCCCTGTATAATTGCCTGCTACTAGTTTACTTTCGGTGCCACTTGCAGATACAGTTTGAAAATTCCAGAAGCCTGTTTTATTAGAAATTAACCTGGCTTCGTTTTGTTGTATTTGAAATGCACCTTCGTGATGTGCTAATAATAATTTTTCATTTATATTGGCTAAACTCCACACCTGGCCTGCACTGTTTTTGATGGCAGTAAAATTGCCTCGGTTAAAACTTAAATCCCTTGCCCCATTTAATGGTGCACTATATAAACCGCTTGAAGTACCCACGTATAAATTGTCCTTGTATATAATAGTAGCGTAGGCCGAAGCGTCCTGATAATTTGGATTAATAAGCTTAATTGCTTTATTGAAGCCAATACAGTCAATGCCATTATTTAATCCTAGCCATAGA
Source organism: Chitinophaga pinensis (assembly GCA_945874755.1). Taxonomy (GTDB): domain Bacteria; phylum Bacteroidota; class Bacteroidia; order Chitinophagales; family Chitinophagaceae; genus Sediminibacterium; species Sediminibacterium pinensis_B. Next base: position 25,512 of record CAMCHR010000003.1, on the reverse strand, counting down.
TTGCTTTGGTTGTCACAAAATATAGAAATGATATTATAGTTCTGAAGGCCCTCCTGTTTGGATAAGTTTTGTATTAGGTTCCCTTTTTCATCTATGATATGCACCCCTGCATTGGTGGTGCCTAAGCCAATCCATTCATTATTGATAGCTGTGGCAGTGTATACTCTTTCTTTTTCAATGGCATTAGTTGCTGGGTTGACTATTTTTGTGGCGCCGGTAATACTATAATTATATACGCCGTTTTTTAAGGTCGTTATTATAATAGTATTCTTTATGGGTAGGATAGCAGTTACTTCCACATTGGTTAAATTACCGCTTGGCAAGGCCTTCCATTGATCGTTTTCAAAGGCCATTATGCCCATTTTTATATCATGTGCATATAATTTCCCTTTGCATTCACCCATATAACTCCATTCTGAAGGGGCGTGTGTGATGCTTATTTTTTTGCTTGTTAACCTAAATATCTGCCTTGATGTCCTGAAAAACACCTCGTTTTTAAAGTAGGCTATATCCCACACGTCGGCAAAGTCCCTTTCGGTATCGGGTAAGCTAGTAACTAGGCTATGGTATTGTAATTGCCCATTTTTGGCGGGTGCGAAGTAGCCAAATTCATCCTGTCCACCCACATATATTTTATTATCGGCACCAATTTCAACCGACCTTACAATGGTTTTATTAGGAAGAGGGTATAATTTCCAATAAGTACCGTCGTAACTTAACAAGCCTTCGTTATTGGCTATGTATATAATGCCATTATTATCCTGTTTAAAATCCCAGTTTTGGAGCCCTGCTTTATAGTCTGCCTTAGAATAATTTATAATATCAGGAAGGCCAATGGTGTTTTGAGCAAGCCCAGTTAGGGGCAGTAAGAAATAGAGTATTAACTTTTTCATTAATGCAATCGTTTTCGGTAAATAAATGTATGAAATATATTTGATGTAGTAATGATGTAGTTATTTAAGCCTATTTATCGCTATTTAACATTTTTGATGTAGTAATGATGTAGTTAACATTAAGGTAATATGAAGTAAAATCATGAATTTTAGCATCTTAAAAATTATTTTTTTCATGCTTGCTAACGTTTGTTTTAATCTTTTATATAAAATCTGGAGTTTTATTCTACAAGATATTTGTAAAAGCACAAAACAATTAATTCAAACTTGAATTAAGTCATTTTAAGTGTTAATCATTGCTTAAATGCATTCATTATATATAAACAAAAATCGATTTTTCACTATTAACCAAGTACTTATGAAATTAAAACTCAGGATTTTGTTGTCAACTGCCTTTGTTTTATGCTTGATTGTTGGAGCATATGCTCAAAACATCCAGTTTAAAGGCAAAGTCAATAATAAAGCTACCGGAGAGAATCTTGCTGGAGCGACTATTATTGTAAAAGGAACTAAACAATCCACTGTATCTGACCAAAATGGTCAATTTGTTATTAGTATTCCATCAAAAGGAGCAAATTTGGTTGTTTCCTTTGTGGGTATGACCCCGATGGAACGATTTGTGAATGCTTCCAGCAAAACAGACTTTCTTTTAGAGTTAAGTAATTCGAACAATTTAGAGGAAGTGATAGTTGTTGGATACGGTTCCCAGAAAATAACAAAAGTATCTGGTGCTATTTCAACTATTAAAAGCGCCGATATCGAAAAAATTAATGCTGTTAGAACGGAGGAAGCTTTACAAGGTAGAGCCGCTGGTGTGAATGTGATTCAAGGCGGATCTCCAGGTTCTAAACCTACAGTATTAATTAGAGGTATTCCTTCTTTCACCGGTACAGACCCTACGGTAATTATTGATGGAGTTCAACAATCTCTTGTTGACTTAAATTCTATCAATCCTGCAGATATCGAAACCATTAACGTACTTAAAGATGCTGCGACTACAGCTATTTATGGTGTAAAAGGAGGAAATGGTGTCATTGTAGTAACCACTAAGTCTGGTAGAAGAAATCAAAAAGCTGAATTTAGTTTTAGTAGTAACTATGGTATGCAACAAGTTACCAATATGATTGGTACTTTAAATGCTTCTGAATATGGTGCAATGATCAATGAAGGAAGTACAACAGCTGGTGGACCAGTGATCTTCCCTAACTTATCTACATTAGGCGTGGGTAATAACTGGCAAAAAGAAGTATTTAAAGAGGCACCTGTTCAGATCTATTCTTTGAACGCAAAAGGTGGTAGCGAAAAAATGACATATTTATTGAGTGCTGGTTATTTGAATCAATCAGGTATCGTTGGAGGTGCTGATAAATCTAATTTTACTAGAGGTAACTTTACAGCAAACTTAAGCTTTGACTTAAGCTCTAAATTAAAATTAATCATTAACGCAAGTGCCTTGACTTTAGAATCTAAAGGCATTGCAGAAAACTCTTTCAATAGCGTACTAGGATCTGCATTGAATTTTGATCCTACTGTGTCCCTTTTAAATACAGCTAATAATGCCAGTAAATATGGGTATAGTAATTTATTACTTTCAGAAATTTTCAACCCACTTTCGGTACTTGAAAATACCTATAACAAAAACGTAGGCACTAAATTATATGGTAAGTTTGAGTTGCAATACAATGTAGCTAAAAACTTAAGTTTGATTTCTCGTTTTGGTTACACAAAATATGATGGTAATGCAAAGTCATTTACCCCACTTGCATTTTATGGTCCTTTGAACGTAGACAATTCAATGAATGCTGACGGGTCGGCTGTGGTTGGTAAGCACAACAGAATTGCACACGAAAAAACAAGCAACTTCAATTATACTTTTGAGAATTACTTTGATTATAATTTAAAGCGCAACGAACATACTTTCAATTTAATTGGTGGTATTGCTGCTTCTAAATTAACTGGTAACGCTGCAGGCGCAACAAGACGTACCATTTAATTCTTGGGAGTTTGCAGATTTCACTGCAGCTACAGGTGCTAACACGGCCACTAATTCAGATGCCTTATCTGGATACTACTATCAATACTTTAGAAAAAATATTTCTTACTTTGGTCGTTTAAACTATGACTTTAGTGAAAGATATTTAGCTTCAGTTTCTGCTCGTCGTGATGGATCTATTGCTTTTGGTAATGAAAACCAATTTGGTAATTTCTATGCCACTTCATTAGGATGGGTTGTTTCTAACGAAAAATTCTTTAGTAGCAAAATGGTGAACTTCTTTAAAATAAGAGGAAGTTATGGTACAACTGGTAATGAGAATGTAAACCCTCAATATGTTGGAATCATCACTGGTGGTCCTAGCTATGGTCCAACTGCAAATAGCAATGGTTATAGCTTTGGTGAAGTATTTACAACAGGATCAACCATTGGATCTGCTGCAAACAATGCTTTAAGATGGGAGAAACAAGTTCAATCAAACATTGGTTTTGATTTAACTTTTATGAACAATCATTTTACGATCAACGCAGACTATTTCAATAAAACAGTGGATGGCTTGTTATTTACGCCTTCTGCTTCTTTATACCTTGGTACAGTGCCTATTCCACAAGCGAATATCGGTACCACTAAGAGCAGTGGTTTTGATGTAACATTAAACTACCATAATAGCCCTAATAAAAAAGTACAATTTAATTCCTCATTGACATTTACGACTGCTACCAACGAGGTAACTTCTACTAACTCTGATGGAACTGCTAAGATTTTAGGTGGCTATTATTTTAATGGTCAATCTCAGTCTGTGACTGTTTTTGAAAAAGGATTTACGCCTGGATATTTTTATGGATTTAAAACAAATGGTTTATTCCAAAATGCTGCCGAAGTAGCTGCTTCACCTAAACAAGTTGGAGCACAAGCAGGTGACATTAAATACGTTGACATGAATGGTGACAATGTGATTGATGCGTTAGATAAAACTAAAATTGGTGATCCATTTGCAAAATTCACATTAGGATGGAATGTCAATGTTCAAGTTGGTAATTTTGACTTTGTATCTTTTGTATACGCTTCAGTTGGAAATGACATTTACAGAGCTTTTGAAAGAAATGCCAACTACACCAACAAACCTCGTGAAATTTTAGCTAGATGGACGGGTGAAAATTCTACCAATGATGCACGTTTCCCTAGATATTCTTTTGTAGATAACAATAACAATGCAAGAGTTTCTGATCGTTATGTAGAGGATGGTTCTTTTGTAAAAATTAAAAACCTACAATTTGGTTATTCATTACCAGCATCATTAACAAAGAAAGGTTTAAATAAAGTGCGTTTTTACTTCCAAGTTAAAAATGCATACACATTCACTAAATACACTGGTTACGATCCTGAAATTCCTGGAGGAATTCTTGAAACAGGTGTAGATCGTGGTGCGTATCCTCAACCTAGAACTTTTGCTTTAGGCCTTGACATTAAATTTTAAATCTGCTTAAATGAATATTATTATGAAAAATTATTTAAAATTGCTTTTCCTGATTGTTACTTTTTGCAGTCTTGAATCATGCACAAAATTTGTGGACTACAATCCACACGAGGAATTTAAAATTACTGACCAAGATTATTTAAAATCGGAGTCGGACTATAGATCGATGGTGGTAAGTGTTTACACACCATTACAATGGATTAATCAAGTTGTTCCTATTGGTGAAATTGCATCTGATAATGCAGTAGCTGGTGGAGAAAATGCATCCGACGTATTGTCTTTGCAACAAATTGATGATTACACGCACAATGCTGTAAACGGTCAATTGACCGAAATATGGCAGTCTGCTTACGAAGGGATCAATAGAGCAAATTATATTAATCAGTATAAGGCAGCAAACCCTGCTGGCGATGTGGTAAACTTTGCTGGTAAAGATGCTTTGTTTGGTGAAACACTTTTCTTAAGAGGCTACTATTATTTTACATTAGTCAAAATGTTTGGTGATGTTCCTTTATTCACAGACAAAAGACTTTCTCTTTCAGATTCTAAGTCTTTAAAGAGAACAGCTAAAGCTGAAGTTTACAAGCAAATTGAAACAGATTTAATTGCAGCTATTGCTGCGCTTCCTGCTGTACAAAATGAAAAAGGAAGAATTACAAAATTAGCTGCTCAAGCACTTTTAGGTAAGGTTTATTTATACCAAAATAAATTTGATTTAGCTGCTTCGACATTAGAAAGCGTGATTACGTCAAACAGCTTCACTCTAGTAAATAATTTTGGTACAATATTTTTATTGAGTGGTGAAAATGGTTCTGAGTCTGTTTTTGAAATTCAATATTCAAACACTTCTCCATACTACAACTGGGGAGGAGCAACAAGAGGTCAAGGTAACTATGCTATACAACAATGTGGAATCAGAGGTATAAATGGTTCTGCTGATATGCCATATGCTGCTGGTTGGAGCACGAATTTGCCAACTGCGAATTTAGCGAACGCTTATGAAGCAGGTGACCAACGTAAGGCTGTGACAATTTTAGATATTGAAGCATACAAAACTGCTAATCCTTCTTATAATGTTACTTATCAAGTTGCACCTTATAAGAATACAGGTTTATACAATCAAAAGTATTTACCTAGAAAAGGACAAACTTCAGGTCAAATTGAATTAAACTATTTAAATAACTTTAGAATTATTCGTTATTCTGATGTTTTATTAATGGCTGCTGAGGCAAATGTAAAAGCTGCTACAGTAAATGAGACTAAAGCAAAAACCTATTTGAATTTAGTTCGTCGTAGAGCTTTTGGTAATAACAGCCGTGACATCACATCTTCTGGAGCGACGCTTTACAATGATATATTAAACGAGCGTAGATTAGAGTTAGCGATGGAAGGTGACCGTTTCTTCGACTTAGTTAGAACAGGAAAAGCAAGTGCTACTTTAGGTTCTAAATTTGTAGTGGGCAAACATGAACTTTTCCCTATTCCTCAAACCGAAATAGATATCTCAGGTATTCCTCAAAACGCTGGATATTAAATCATTAATTAAATAAAAGAAAATGAAAACAAATAAATTTATAATTGGTCTTTGTTGCTCGCTAATATTCTTAGCTGGTTGCCAAAAAGACTTATTTAATGATATATCATTTTTGGATAGTGTATCTAGCTCGGCTAAACTGTCTGCCTTATATGATATTACTCAAGACAATACTGGTATGGTGACAATTACGCCTAACGGTGAAGGGGCTACTTATTATGAAGTATATTATGGTGACAATACCAAGACTCCGGTTAAAGTATTGCCAGGTAAAAATACGGTGCACCAATACGCTGAAGGTGTGCATAAAGTTAAAGTTGTAGGGTACAATAGCTTAGGTGTTAAAACCGAAGTGACACAAGACTTAACAGTGTCATTCAAAGCACCTGAAGATTTAAAAATGACTTTAACTCAAAATGGTCTTGCATTAACAGTAGATGCAACTGCTTTGTATGAAACTTATTACAAAGTGTTTTTTGGAGACTCTAACAATGTGACTCCAATTCCTTTTAAAACATTCATCGAAGGTCAGCCTATTACTTATACTTATGCAAAAGCTGGAACATATGATGTGAAAGTAGTTGCATTAAGCGGTGGTGCTGCAAGTTCACAAGTGGTTAAGACAATTAAGGTAGGTAAGCAAATCGATTTACCAATTGGCTTTGATGATGTAAACTATGACTATACTTTTGGTGACTTTGATGGTGCTGCAAGCTCAATTGCTGCAGATCCTAAAGATGCTGCTAATAAAGTAATGAAAGTGGTAAAAACTGCAGGTGCTCAGGTTTGGGCTGGTACAACAATGAGCACAAACTTGGGTTTAGCAAAAGCAATCCCACTTAAGTCTGGTGCAACTACAATGCAAGCAAGAGTGTATTCTCCTGCAGCAGGCATCACAGTAAAATTAAAAGTGGAGGATCATAACAATGCTAATATTGCTGTTGAAACAGATGTTGTAACAACTGTAGCAAATGCTTGGGAAGTATTGGAATTTAATTTTGCAAATCAATCAGCAGGTACGCCAGCTGTTAATTTTGCGAATAATTATGATAAAGCATCTATCTTCTTTGATTTTGGTAATGGCGGTTCTGGTAAAGTCTTCTACATGGATGACTTAAAGATGAAGCCAGCTGCTGCTGTTTTATCTCAAATTAATTTACCTGTTACTTTTGATGCAACGACCGTGAATTATGCAGTAACTGACTTTGGTAATAACGCTACAATTGATGCTGTTGATCCTACATCTAGTTCAAATAAGGTGAAGAAAACAACTAAGCCAAATGGTGCTGAAACTTGGGCTGGTACAACCATTGGAACACCTACTGGTTTTGCAAGTAAAATTCCAATTACATCTTCAGCAACAACTATGAGCGTAAGGGTGTATTCTCCAGCAGTTGGATTGAAAATAAGATTGAAAATTGAAGACAAGGACGATAATACTAAATCAGTTGAAACGGATGCTCTAACTACTAAAGCAAATGAGTGGGAAACATTGGTATTTGATTTTAGCAATCAAGCAACAGGTACTGCTGCACTAAATACAGCGTATACTTTAAATAAAGCATCTATCTTCTTTGATTTTGGTAATGCTGGTTCAGGAAAAGTATTCTATTGGGATGATGTTCAATTTGGTGTTCCAGTAAACGCTAACGCGATTGCATTGCCATTGACTTTTGAATCTTCAACAATCAATTATGCATTTACTAATTTTGACGGTGGAGCGGTTACAATTGTAAACAATCCTGCTAGCGGTTCTATCAATACAACTGCCAAAGTAGCTAAAATGGTGAAAGGTGCTGGACAATCTTGGGGTGGTAGTTATATCACTTTAGATAGCCGCATAGATTTTTCAACAAATAAAACTTTTAAAGTTAAAGTGTATTCTCCAAGAGTAGGCGCGAAGCTTTTATTAAAAGTGGAGAACCTAACTGATGATACTATCGCTTTTGATAAAGAAGTAGCAACGACAAAAGCGAACGAGTGGGAAGAAATCACTTTTGACTATAGCGCAATTAGCACCACTAATTCTTATCAAAAAATTGTACTCATTTTTGATTTAGGTACAGTTGGGGATGGTTCTGCTAATTTTACCTTTTACTTTGATGATATAAAACTTAATTAATTTTTAAATAGTAAGCAATGAAAAATTTATATAAAATAATTGGGTTGTTTTCTTTACTTGTGGTACTTAGTATTACAGGTTGTAAGAAAGAAGAATATTCTTTCGGAGCAATGAAAACACCTTCTGGCTTAGCATTAACAACAACTGTTGTTGGTGTAGACAATGCGAATCCTACCGGTAACGGTACTGGCGCTGTGTCAATCAACATAACTGCGACCAATGCAATTACCTATAATGTTGACTTTGGAGACGGTAATATAGCATTGGTGCCTTCTGGTAAGATTACTTATAAGTATACCACACCTGGTGTAGCAAAGTATACTATCACTGTAAACGCAATTGGAACGGGTGGTATTATTTCAACAATGAGCAAGGCTGTAACGGTATTTGTGGCGTTTGAAATTCCAACAACTATCCTTACTAATTTAACTGGTGGTGCATCTAAGGTTTGGGTCGCTGATAAAGCTGCACCAGGTCATTTTGGTGTAGGCCCTGGCCCTAGTCAAGGTGCGAACGAAACATTCTTCCCTAGTTGGTATGCTGCTGCTCCTAATGAAAGAGTTGCTGATGGAACTTATGATGATGAAGTTACTTTCTCTAAAGACGCTAATAACAATGTGTCTATTAATTTAGACAATAAAGGCAATACATTTGTATTAAAAGATGCAGTAACGTACTATGGTTTAACTGGCGGAGAAGGTCAATTTCCAATTACAACATTAGGTGTTAAAAGACTTTCATTCATGAATGCAACTTCAAACAGTACAGCTGCAGTTTCTACAAGAATTCAATTCTCAGTTCCAGGAAATGGTTTAGTGATGGTTGGAGCTGGAAGTAATATGTATGAAATTATCGCAATTACTAGCACTACCATGACATTAAGAACAATTGGCGCTGACGGCAACGCATGGTACCAAATGTTTAAAGTAAAATAAAGATTAATGAGAGTAGTTATATTTTTATGTTTAATAAGTTTCGGGTTACTTTCATGTAATAAAAGCGGGGGTACAACCCCCGCTTTAACTCCAACTAATTTGGTGGTTAATGCAACTGTGAATCCAGATAATAGTGGTAATGTTTCCTTTGCATCATCTGCAACAAATGCAGTGAGTTATGAATACGATTTTGGAAATGGTGTTTTTGAAACTATTGCTTCTGGGACGATTAATCATAAATATGCAACATCTGGAAATTACACGGTGAAAGTGACAGCGAAAAGTAGCTCTAATGCAACAATTTCAAAATCAATAGACATTGCTGTTTCTGTTGGTATGTCCTTAGTTTGGTCTGATGAATTTGATACACCAGGGGCACCCAATAGCAATAAATGGGGCTATGACCAAGGTGGAAGTGGTTGGGGTAACAATGAATCTCAGTATTATACAGATCGCAGAGATAATTCTTATGTGACAGATGGTACTTTGAAAATTGTTGCTAAGAAAGAAGCCTTTTCTTCAAATCAGTATACCTCTGCACGATTATTAAGTAAGGGTAAGTACTCATTCAAATATGGTAAAGTAGAAGTTAGAGCAAAATTACCTGCTGGTGTTGGTACATGGCCTGCAATTTGGATGTTAGGGGACAATTTTAGTACTGTTTCTTGGCCTGCATGTGGTGAGATAGACATCATGGAGCATGTTGGTAGAGATTTAAATAAAATTATTTCTGCATTTCATTATCCTGTATACTTCGGCGGCAATGCTAAAGTAGCAACGACAATGGTTCCAACTGCAACAACCGAGTTTCATGTATACAAATTAGAATGGACACCTACATCCATGCAAATATTTGTAGACGATAAGTTATTCCATACACTTCCAAATAGCGCTTCAATCCCTTACAATCAAAACTTCTTCATGATTTTAAATATTGCAATGGGTGGTAATTTAGGTGGTGCTATTGATCCATCATTCACTAGTACCACATTTGAAATTGATTACGTGAGGGTGTATCAATAGCCTCATAACCCCTTATTATAACGCCCTTGTTCATTAGTCACAACCTATCACAATGATGCATAAAATTCTTGTATTATTCTTTTTGACCTTTGTATTTTCTGTTTCTATTAGTGCGCAAAAAAAAACCAATAGTCAGAAAGTTGATTCTGTTTTGAAGCTAATGACGCTCGAAGAAAAAGTAGGGCAGTTAAACCAATACAACGATAACAATTTAGCAACAGGTCCGGTGACCGTTGATAATAATAAAATTGGTCAAATTAAGGCAGGCCAAGTGGGCTCCTTATTAAATGTGTTAGGTAGCGAGCGCACTAGAAGCTGGCAAAAAATAGCGATGCAATCGCGTTTAAAAATTCCTTTATTATTTGGTCAGGATGTAGTACACGGGTATAAAACTACTTTCCCTATTCCCTTAGCCGAAGCGGCTAGTTGGGACTTAGATGCGATTCAATTGGCTGCACGTGTTGCTGCTACAGAAGCTAGTGCAAGTGGCATTCATTGGACTTTTGCGCCAATGGTTGATATTGCACGTGATCCACGTTGGGGCCGTGTGATGGAAGGGGCTGGCGAAGACACTTATTTAGGTTCCTTAATTGCTGCAGCTAGGGTGAAAGGTTTTCAGGGCGCACATTTTGGAGACACCAACGCTGTTATGGCTTGTGTGAAACATTTTGCTGCCTATGGTGCGGCGGTGGGTGCACGTGATTACAATTCGGTGGACATGAGTGATCGCCAATTATGGGAAATTTATTTGCCACCGTTTAAAGCTGCCTTGGATGCAGGCGCGGCTAGTTTCATGAATTCCTTCAACGATATTAATGGCGTACCTGCCACAGGGAATAGTTATTTGCAAAGAACAATTTTAAAAGGCAAGTGGGGTTTTAAAGGTTTTGTAGTGAGTGACTGGGGTTCAATTAATGAATTAGTGAATCATGGTTTTGCAAAGAACGATTATGAAGCGGCATTAAGTGCAATTACTGCCGGAAGTGATATGGATATGGAAAGTAGAAGTTATAAAAATAACTTGGAACAATTAGTGAAGGATAAAAAAGTGCCCGTTACATACATTGATGATGCGGTGCGCAGGATTTTATTAAAGAAATTTGAACTAGGTTTATTTGATAACCCTTATAAGTTTTCAAATGTAGAAAGAGAAAAATTGGCTTTGAATAACGCAAGTCATACAGCTGCTGCGCGTTCAATGGCAGCAAAGAGTATTGTGCTTTTAAAAAATGAAAATAATTTATTGCCTTTATCCAAACAGTTAAAAACAATTGCTTTTATTGGTCCGTTAGTAAAACCATTAAAGCAAAACAAAGGATTTTGGGATATTGAAATACCGGGTGTAGATTCTAATTTTATAGTTTCCCAATGGGAAGGGGTACAAAATAAAGTAGGAGCGACTACTAATTTGTTATTTGCGCAGGGTTGTGACATTGAAGGGGATAGCAAAGCTGGTTTTGCAGAAGCTATTAATATTGCATTGCAAGCCGATGTGGTAATACTTAGTATTGGCGAACGTAGAGACATGAGTGGTGAAGCAAAAAGTAAAGCAAATATTGCTATACCAGGTGTGCAAGAGGACTTGTTAAAAGCACTTTTGGCAACTGGCAAGCCTGTTGTGGTTTTAGTGAATGCAGGACGCCCATTAGTATTTAATTATACTGCCGACAATGCACCTGCAATTTTATATACTTGGTGGTTAGGTAGTGAAGCAGGTAATGCAATTGCCGATGTTTTATTTGGTGACTATAATCCTGCTGCTAAATTACCAATGACTTTTCCTGTAAGTGTTGGGCAAATTCCTATTTATTATAACCACTTTAATACAGGCCGTCCTGCAGTGTCTGACACGAACCATATTTACAATTCTTCTTATATTGACTTAAGTATTCATCCTAAATTCCCTTTTGGTTTTGGATTAAGTTATACAAGCTTTGAGTATAGCGACTTAAAATTAAGTAAGCATCAGTTTACTAAAAAGGAAACCTTGGAAGTAAGTGTAACTATTACTAATACAGGGAAGTATGCTGGAGAAGAGATTGTGCAATTGTATTTACGTGATAAAGTAGGTTCTCTTGTATTGCCTGTTAAGTCGCTTAAGGACTTTAAAAAAGTTTTCTTGAGTGCGGGTGAAAGTAAAAAAATAAAATTTTTGATTAATAATGAGAAGCTTTCCTTTTACAATGCAAAATTAGTTTGGGATTCAGAACCGGGTGATTTTGATATTATGATTGGCGCTTCGTCGGCTGACATTCGTTTAAAAGACAGCTTTGAATTAATAAAGTAGTATTTAAATTTTAAGGAATAAATCAATTAATTTTAAGTTTCATTATTAATTGACATAATACAGGGATGAAAAAATTAGATATCGAAGCAGCCTTTCAAAAAAAGTTTGGAACCACTTGTTTAATTGTGCGTTCACCAGGTAGAGTCAATCTAATAGGTGAGCATACCGACTACAACAATGGTTTTGTATTACCTGCTGCAATTGATAAAGCAGCGTATGTAGCTATCGCAAAACGTACCGACAATAAAGTAGTGATGTATGCAACTGCTTTTAATCAGGATTTTGAAATTAGTTTGAAGGAAATTAAAACTACAACTTTAGGATGGCCCAATTATATTTTAGGTGTAATTGACCAGATACAAAAAACAGGGGTGGAATTAGGGGGATGTAATTTGCTAATAGACGGAGATATCCCAATTGGCGCAGGCCTTTCAAGTTCAGCCGCTTTAGAATGTGCCACTTTATTTGCTTTTAATGAGTTATTCGGCTTGCAATTCACAAGAATACAAATGGCTTTTATGGCACAAAAAGCTGAACATGATTTTGCAGGCGTTCACTGTGGGTTAATGGATATGTTCGCTTCACTTTTTGGAAAGAAAGACCATGTTATCAAATTAGATTGTCGTTCCTTGGAATATGAATATGTGCCATTGGATATAAAAGGATATAAAATTCTTTTATTAAATACAAATGTAAAACACCAGCTTTCAAGTTCGGAGTATAATACACGTCGCATACAATGTGAACAAGGCATTACATGGATACAACAACAGGAGCCAACAGTCAATTCGTTAAGGGATGCAACTATTGAAATGCTTGAAAAATATGTACTGCCTAAGGATATCTTAATTTATAATCGTTGTAAATATGTGGTTGAAGAAAATATACGTTTGATAAGCGCATGCGCCGATTTAGAAAATGGTAATATTGAAGCACTAGGAAAAAAAATGTTTGCAACACATGAAGGGCTAAAATCATTGTATGAAGTGAGTTGCCCTGAACTTGATTTTTTAGTAGACCAGGTAAAAGGACATCCAGCTGTTTTAGGCGCACGCATGATGGGCGGCGGCTTTGGTGGCTGTACTATTAATATAGTGAAAGAAGAAGCCATTGAAAGTTTAGTAACCATGCTGGAACCATTATATGAAAAACATACGCAAAAACGGCTTAGCCATTATATAGCATCCATTGAGGCAGGCACAAGTATGTTATAGAATAGAACTACTTGGCGGCAAATGGCTTGGATCGCACTGTCTTCTTCCGAATTGAACTTATATAAACCATTCTTACAACCACCAAGGATGAAATGCTTTTGGTGGGTAAAATGAAGGAACTTGTTCCAGAATACATCAGTAATAATAGTATCTATGAGTAATTAGATACTACGGTGATTTCGATTGTGAACTAATATTTTTTTGGTATTTCGAACCAGGAATATGCTGGGTAGTGTAGCACTAGAATTTTAGCAATTTGAATTGATAACGATATTTATTATCGGGGGTGTTAAATATAAAAAGGTAATAGCCATTGCTGATTTGACCTAACTGGATATTGCTTTGATCATTTAAGTTTGACTTGCTTAGTATTTTATTTCCAGTACTTATCTGAAAAACTTCTAATTGTAAACGATTATAACCTTTTAATGCAAATCGTAAAATTGCATGATCAGTAAAAGGATTTGGGTCTATCTTAATGTATTGCTTATCCTCCAAAATCAATATATCTGTTACTAAATAATAGTAGGCATTGCTTAGACTACTTGCACAAGTGTTTTGTGTGGTACTAACTGAATAAGTGCTGTTGGTTATTGGTTTGATTAGCTGTGTGGTATCGGACATGAGTGCATCCGCTTTATACCATTTATTTCCATAGGTTGCCGATGAAACAAGATTATTATTAACATCACGACTGATAATTGGAGTAATTGGATTTACACAAAAGGTTTGTTTAACGGTATCTGATCTACTATAAGATTCATTACCCTCATCATAGCATCCTATGGTTACAGCACCGGCTCCTATTATAATAACGCTATCTTTTGAAATTGAAGCATTGCTTCCAGATATAATAAAATATTTAACTGGATTATTTGAATTGCTTGTAGCCAGTAACTTATTATTTATAGTATTCCCGGTCCATTTTATATCAGCTATACTTGCAAAAGTTACAACTGACTTTACGAGGGATACATTTGGTTTTATGGAAAATATACCTTTACTAAGACCAACTATTTCGTTTCCAGCTTTTATATCTAATACTCTAATCATACACATGTCGGAGTTGATAGCAGTTGTTCCAAGACTTACAATTCTGGATTCTCCATTCATTCCAATACTATTACCTGAATTACTAGATAAAGGTATTGACCATTCATAGGTTCCAAGCATTGCGGACACTTTTTCGATATTAATCCAAGTACGACCACTATCCAAACTATATTGCAACAAAACGGTATCGTTTAAGTTGATATAGTCCCAGTTCAGTGTATAGGGTTTGCCACTTACCAGTATTTCGTTTGCGACTGGTTTATTAATGATAATTTTATTGATATTACTTTTAAAACTATGACCATCAAATTTTCCTCCCTTAAATTTGTATGCACTTTGTTTTAGTGTATCAGCGCTTTCCATTAATTGTATTGTGTCTACTACCACCAATAAGCTATCTATATAATCCACAACTTTAATTTCTATAAATTTTGAAACTACATTTGGTATGTACAAATTATACAACTCCGCACTCGTTGATATATTTCTAGATATCTTAGTCCACTTAGTAGAATCCTTTTCTTTATAGCTAAGGCTTAAACTATCTACACCAAAAACACTCCACTTTATTTGATTTATACTATTTTTCTTCCAGTTTTTTTTATCTAAATCCAAAGACAATTCTTTATCTACTATTGTAAATGTACTATTTGAATAATCTAGTATACTATCATCACTAGAATATACCAACTTAGTTAATACTTTACTAGAGATAGTATTAGGTAATTTCCAAATGTAGTATCCAAGGTTGGCAACAAGGGTACTATCCGCTAATATCCAGTTATTTCCTGAATCTAAACTGTAATATAACTTTAGATAGTCTATATCAGAAGAAGTCCATTTTAAATTTATTTTGGCTGACTTAGAAATACTTTCTCCTCCATTTGGATATACAATATTCACCATCCCTTTTAGATTTGATTTATAACTGTGACCATCATAATTGCCACTTTTATTTTTAAAGGGAGAACTAATAGGTAAATTTACTGCATTATTTATTTGTACTGAATCAAGTATAGTTGAATCCGACAAATCAATTACTTTAATAAATAAACCATTTGTCAAATTAGGAGGTACTGCCCAATTATAGGTTTCGTTGTTTGCGTTTATGGAATCTGCTATCAAAGTATTTCCCAGGTAAATTTTTAATTTATCAATACCTACCCCACTCCAATAAATAGGGTATACTGCTTTCTTATAAACCCGATCTGTAATTGCATTTAGGGATAATGTTTTTTTCCGAATCATAAAGCAGGTGTCGCTTATGTCATATAAGGCATTGTTCTTTGCATCTCTTACCATTATCTTGCCATAGCTGGTGGGTATATTGGGAATTTTCCAATCATAGCCAATTGCTTGTCCACTGATATTCGAATCAATAATCTTCCAAGTTTTTAAAGAGTCTATTGAATATAATAAATCTATATTATCTAAGTTATTTCCATTCCACTTGATGGTAATCTTTTGTCCACCAATTAATGAATCGTAGTTATTTGGACTAGTTAGTTGAATTATTTGCGGCAAATTGTTTTTTGATGCATATCCATCAAACCTTCCTCCTTTGTACTTTGAAAATCTTCCTATTATTGCGCTTAATACACTAAATGAGGTTCTGCTTGTATCGCTAACATTATTATTAGCTGAATCAACAACAACAATAAAGCAATTTCCTGCAATAGTATCTCTTAAAATATGATTGTAACTATATGAATTAGCCGATACATTACTGACTATTTTTTTAAAACTCACCTTGTTGTCATAAGATAAATAAATATTTACCTTTTTTATTCCTGTACTATTCCATAAAATAGGTAACAGCTGTTTTGCATTATAACTATTTTCAAAACTTTCTAAACTTAGTGTTGGTGCAGGTATTCTAAATGGATTATTTTTAAAATTTGTACTTGATGAATTTGGATTTTGAACGTCAGATACCCTTATATAACAACTATCAGATACTTTATTGGGTACTTCCCATTCATAGTAGCCTGCAGAAGCAGGATAACTTTCCAATACAGTTACCCAATTACGACCACTGTCTAAAGAAGCTTCAATTTTTATATTTTCAATATTGGCAGCATTCCATGCAATTTTCTGTATGGAATACGCAGGCCATACGGATGTCTTTGTTGGTTTTTCTAAGACAATAGCCTGACTCCATGAAGCTATGTGCCCCAAAAGGAAACAAAAAATACATAAAATATAGTATAGCTTCTTCAATGAATTGAATTAATTAATCTTGGGCAGATGCAGTTCTAACTGACCTAAATCCAGTTGCTCCTTGTTGTCCGTAATTATTTCTTTCTGAAATGGCTCCATTTTTTTGCAACCACCTTAATTCGCTACCAATATTATACATCCCATTAGAAGAAGGGATAAAGTCAGTTGATCGCCCATAAATATTTAACATGCCGTCACCATGTACTTGTGATGAAAAATTTCTGGACCCATTTGACCCCAAGGATATAACATACTCATTAATATTTTTACTCATATCCATAATACCATAATAACTAGCACCAGAGGAAATCCTGCTACTAGTATCATTTGCAAAAATACCAACTCTTAAAGGACCAGAACCTCCATCACCTCCTTCTAGTTGATTAGGGTTTGTCATTCCATTGTTGTTAATAGGATTAAAATATCTCCTAAATACATTGTAATTCAAAAAGCGTTCCGTTCCATTTTCTAATCCTGAAAAAATAAACTTGACATTTGATGTCATATTTGAAATTCTTGCAATCGTAGTGTCGTTCCCCCATGCATATTCTCCACCCGTCCAGTTGGTCGTAGTGCTATCACTATAGTTGTAATTATAGTTGTAATAAGATCTATAATAAGGAGGAAGTGGTCCACGTGCCGCTTTTTCAAATTCAAGTTCACTCATTGGTCTTAGTCCAGCCCAATCACAAAATGCTAATACCTGATCTTGATAAACGGTACCTAATGCCCTATCGGGTCTTGATACGGTATATCTATTATAAATGCTATCGAAGGCAATGGTGTGTCTGTATTTTTCTACAGGGTTCCAATTAAAATATGGGTCCAAGCTTTGAAAGGCTAATTTTAGTTTTGAGTTTAACTTTTCGAGTGAATTAGTGTCTGTGTAATTACTAATATTTGAATCTTTTAAACTAAGGGTGTTTAAAAAATCTGCATACTGCCCCTGTGTTACTTCGTATTTCATGGAATAAAATGCCTTGTAGCCAATTGGGTAATTTGCATTGTCTGCGATTTTATCATTGTTCACGTCAATGCCATCGGTACCTGAAATTCTTATCCCATCTTTATATACCGTTATATCATCACTGCCAAATGTAGTATTGTTTACAAAAGTATTAATGAGTGGCGACCAATTTCTTGATATGGTTACATAATTATTTTCAGCAAATTTATTTTGAAATGAATTGGAACTTTTATCTTTCCCATTTCCATCTCCTATGGAAAAATTTCCTTCCGGAACATATACCATCTCTGTTGCAAAGAATCTTAACTCAACACTATCAATATTTGTAATTCCATCACTCCCATAGTTCCATGTAAAGCATACACTGTCCGATTTAATATTCCCCTCTCCATTCGCACTCCTATATAAAAATGCACCTTTGTAATCGGGAGGCACTACTATTTTTAAAGGTGCATTTGAAACTCCAGGGTAATTTCCTGTTATTGAAAAATTACCATGCTTCCATTTCCAAGCACTATCATTTATTTTTTTATATTTGAAATATAACCAGGCAGCATCCCAGTTAATACTGTCCCTCCAAGAATTGTCCCAGCTAATATTGATTTTAATAACTACTGTTTTGGCTACTCTGTTCGTGTCCCTTAAGGATACACGTTGGATATTAATGTTATTTGCTTTAGAACTACTAAATACGCAAATGGACAATAACAATAGGAATAGATACCGCTTCATACAAAAGGGTTTAAATAAATAGATGCTTAATTTACATTATAAATTTACATTATATAATTCATTAAAGCTGTTATTTTGATACTAGAAATAAATAGCCTCAACATGAAGTGTTGAGGCTATGTGGTCTCGCCAAGAATCGAACTTGGATCTAGTGTTTAGGAAACACCTATTCTATCCATTGAACTACGGGACCATCGAATCGCTAGGATCCTAGGCTTAAATAGGTCCAAAGACCGTTTAAGGAGGACAAAAATAACTATTCTTTTTTAAGCATCCATACTTTATCAATCCGGCTCTTTATTATGCTATAATTTGGTATCTTCACAGCTCAAATCGACATCATTATGGGCTTTTACAATATCATTATTAAGTTTCGTTTTTGGTTAAGCTTAATCGCCATTTTTGGCGCGGGTACCCTTCAATTAACCGATCTGGCTAATTTTTGGCCGGTTTTCCCTTTGTATATGCTTGGTGTGATTGGCTTATTGAGTCATATTTTTATTGGTCCATTGCGTTTAGTTCAAGCACCAATGGAAGCAGGTAATATCGAAGAAGTAGAGCGTATTTTAGCAACCATTTGGTTTCCCAACTTATTATATACACCCGTAAGAAGCACTTACTATACCATTAAGGGTAATATCGCTATGGCAAAACAAGATTTTGATACGGCCGAAAAGCACCTTAAAATGAGTAGTAGCCTTGGATCAGCAATGCCTGAAGCGGAGGGCGCCAATAAATTACAATTAGGGATGATGTCGATGCAAAAAGGGGATACCAAGCAAGGTGAAGCCTATATCCGTGCCGCTATTCGTGCGGGCATTCCAGATAAAGAATCAGAAGCAGTTGCTTATTTAAGTATGTGTCAAATTTTTATGAATAAGCGCGAGTTCCGTGCCGCTAAAGATTTCTTCCGCAAAGCAAAAGCATGTAAGCCATCTACTAAGCAAGTTTTAGATCAAATTAAAGAGATAGAGAAATATATTTCTCGCATGCCTGGTTAATAAAATAGTTGTTAAACTATTTTATTAACATATTTTTTTATTTGTATATTTGTATTTTTTTTATATGAAAAAAATACAAATAATATTATCATATAATTGCAATCGTTTACATCTATTCATGTAGTTTCGCACAAATTTTTACAATGCGCAATTTACCCCTTGCTGCTTTTGTATTGCTTTTCATATTTTGTTCAAATAATTTATTTGCACAAACTAGTAGCAATTCGATCCGCACAAATTCAAGTAATTCGATGATCAAATCTAGTAATAATGGTAAATTAAATTACAGTTATAGCGTAACCAATAACAATCAATATAGTGTGGAGATTGTTGTAAAGAACGATCAATTCATTTACAAGCAAGAGATTGACACTTTTAAAATACAAAGCCTAGAAGCTTTTACAATTTTAAAACAAGACCTTCAAAATGTTTTGGCAGCTTTGCAAAATACAAATAGCAGTTTTAAAATTGAGCGTTCAAATTATTTAGTTACTATAGAAGATAAAGGGGTTGCTGGATTTTTTATAGTCTTAAGTAATCCTAAGAGTGCTATTAGCACAGCCAATACTAAATTTCAAATTAAAGTATTATTAGAATGGCTGAACACAACTGAGTTCGGGAAAAGCTAAGCAAAGAAAAGCGAATCAAAGAAAAATATTCAGAAAAAAATAATCAAAACTAATTCACTTCAAAATATTTTAAAGAAGGTCTCGAAAATTCGGGGCCTTTTTTATTTCATCAATATTTTTTCTATCGTTGGTGCAAAATGTTGATGTTCTAATACATGAATTTTATCTGCAACCATGTTTGGCGTATCGCTTGGTGCAATGGAACAACTTGCTTGAAAAATAATATCACCTTCGTCATAATGCGCATCTACCCAATGAATGGTGATGCCTGTTTCTTTTTCGCCTGCCGCCACCACTGCCTCATGCACGCGTGATCCATACATGCCCTTGCCGCCATAATTAGGTAACAAAGCTGGATGAATATTTACAATGCCTCGTGGGTAGGCGTTCACCAAAACTTCGGGTACTTTCCATAAAAAGCCAGCTAGTACAATAAAATGAATATCTGCATTGTGTAGGCTTTCTACATAACCGGTGGAAGCAAATTCTGATTTATTGATCATCAGGGTTGGAATTCCCTTTGATTTTGCGATATCCAAGACGCCTGCACCCGGTACATTGCATACAATCAAGGAGATTTTGATGCTGGTGGACTTATTTTCAAAGTATTCGATGATCTTTTTAGCATTGCTGCCTGCCCCGGAAGCAAAAATCGCCACATGTATAGGACTACTTGACCCTGTTTGATTCCCTGTTGAACTATATCGCATATTTGATTCCATATTCGATCCCATACTCGAATCCACAGTCGAAGATCCTCCGCTCAATCTGCCCCACATTCTACCCAAGTAACCCTTAAAAAAAGAGAACTGTCCAGTTAGAAAACTTACGAAAATCACCGAAAAAGGCCATAAAATGGTCAATAATAGGGGATAAATGAGCCAATATGCCGCATTTTTCTCCAAAAACACCAAATTTAGGATTTGCTTATTTAGGTACCCGCTCAAGCTTCCACCCAAGGCAAATGTGGTCATGATTAACCAAAATTGCACCGGACCAACCCCCCATTTTTGCTGTAATTTATTAATACTTTTCATAATCTGTTCGCTAATTACTGTGAAAATCGGCTCTCAAAAGCCATCAATCCTCTTCAAACCTCAAAAATCCATCCTCAAACCCCAAAATTTCCTCAAATTCAAGGCCCCAAAGGTCCTCTTTTTTTCGAATTTCCTCCACAAGATTTTATAAAATTTATAGCCATTGGTTGGATGCTTGCAAATTTATGACATTCGTCACTTAAAATCCTCCCACACGATTGAAACTCAATTAGTAAAAAGAAAAAAAAACTTGCAATAAACGAGCATTTTAATGCGTTTCTTAGTTAATTTTGCGCCGTTAAAGGATATTTTTCCATACTTGACATTGTTCGTGCATATGACAACTTTAAGAAACCTAGCTAAGATCGTTACGATCTTCTTATTTATCACCTTTAGCGCTGCTATAGGTAATCAACTAAATGCTCAAGACGGTAAAGCACTTTTCTCTGCGAATTGCGCCTCATGTCATGCAGTAAATAAAAAGCTAACTGGTCCTGCTTTAGCTGGCGTAGAAGATCGTTGGCCTGATAAACAAAACTTGTATGCATGGATTAAAAACTCTGCAGCATTTTTGAAAACAGGTGACCCTTATGCGACCAACTTGTACAATGAGTACAATAAAGTGGCGATGAATAATTTTCCTGGTTTATCGGATGCCGACATTGATGCGATCTTAGCTTATATCAAAACTGTTCCTGCTCCAGGCGCAGCGCCAGCAGGTGGTGCAGCTGTAGGTGCTCCTGCTGAATCAGACAACGCTTTAGTGTTTGGAATTTTAAGTTTGGTTTTAGCAGTGCTTGCAATTATTTTAATGCAAGTGAATAGCAACTTAAAAAAATTATCAGACGACAAATTAGGTGTGACGCCTCAAACGCCGGTTCCTTTTTATCGTAATAAAAGATACATCGCTTTCACAGCCATTTTGTTGTTTGTGTTAGGTGGTTATTATACGACAGTGGGTGCGATGAACTTAGGTCGCTCTAAAGATTATCAACCTGAACAACCTATCTACTATTCGCATAAAGTACACGCTGGTGTAAATCAAATTAACTGTCAATACTGTCATAGTGGTACTTATCAAGGCAAGCAAGCGACTCTACCAAGTGTGAATGTTTGTATGAACTGTCACACTGCCATCAACGAATACAAAGGCGATCCTTTAGTAAGAGAGAATGGGGAGATTGTAGATGGTACTGCTGAGATTAAAAAATTATACAAATACGCTGGATTTACAGAAGGTCAACCTTGGGATGCCACTAAAGCGCAACCAATTGAGTGGATTCGAATCCACAACTTACCTGACCACGTTTACTTTAACCACGCGCAACACGTGAATGCTGGACAAGTTGCTTGTCAACAATGTCACGGTGAAATTCAAAACATGGGTGAAGTAAAACAATTTTCTGACTTAAGTATGGGATGGTGTGTGAACTGTCACAGAGAAACAAAAGTGCAATTTAAAGACAATGGTTTCTATAGCATCTACGAAAAATACCACGAAGATATTCGTACTGGGAAAATTGATAGCGCTAAAGGCATCACTGTAGAGAAAATTGGCGGTACAGAGTGTCAAAAATGTCACTACTAGTTTTTAAAAAATAGTAGTCATCAAGACTAGAACAATATAAAAAGAAGATTTAAAAAAAGAGACGCGTAATATTTTATATACATTACTATGGAGCAAAAAAAGCACTGGTCAAGTTTTGGAGAATTAAATAATTCTGAAGCTTACAACAAAGAGGTGAAAGATGAATTCAATGAGGAACTTCCTTTTGTAGAAGACGAATCTGTTCTTGCAAAGAGCGGAAGTTTTTTACAAGCGAAAGCACCTCGTCGTGATTTCTTAAAATATTTAGGATTCAGCACAGCTGCAGCAGCTGCGGCAGCAAGTTGTGAAATGCCCATTAAAAAAGCCATTCCATTCGCAAATAAGCCAGAAGATATTGTACCAGGTATTGCAGATTATTATGCAACCACTTATGTACAAGATGGTGACGTGGTAAGTGTACTTGCGAAAGTGCGTGATGGTCGTCCTATCAAATTAGAAG
The DNA here is from genome assembly GCA_945874755.1 of Chitinophaga pinensis. GTDB lineage: Bacteria > Bacteroidota > Bacteroidia > Chitinophagales > Chitinophagaceae > Sediminibacterium > Sediminibacterium pinensis_B. The sequence goes on along the minus strand of CAMCHR010000003.1, from coordinate 2,347 downwards.
GAAACGATTTATCTGCCATTACGAATGGTGGAACTTCTGCAAGAGTGCAAGCTGCTGTGTTAGATTTATATGATACTGCTCGTTTACGTTTTCCTTTAATCGCTGGTAAAGAAGCTAGCTTCGAAGCCATCGATAAAGCCATCGCTGCTGAATTAGGCGGTAATGTAGTATTGGTTTCTAGTTCTATTACATCTCCTTCTACTAAAAATATTATTGCGCAATTCCTTTCTAAACATCCTGGTGGCAAACACGTTACTTATGACGCAGTTTCGCACAGTGCGATGTTGTTAGCGAATGAAGCTGCTTATGGCAAACGCGTAATGCCTTCTTATCATTTTGATAAAGCAAAAGCAATTGTTTCTTTGAGTGCGGATTTCTTAGGTACTTGGTTGAATCCAGTTCAATTTGCTGCTCAATATGCAGTAGGTAAAAAAATTGACGAAAAAAATATTTCAATGAGCAAGCATATCCACTTTGAAACAGTGGCGAGTATGACTGGTTCTAACGCAGACGAAAAATATTTATGCCGTCCTTCCGAAATGGGCGCCATTGCACTTGGTTTATTGAACGCTGTAAAAGGCGCTGCAGTAACTAACATATCGGATGCTACTTTAAAAGCGGGTATCGAAGCTGCTGCAAAAGCATTGACTGCGCACAAAGGTGCTGCACTAGTTGTTGCTGGTAGCAACGATGTGAATGTTCAAATTTTAGTGAATGCCATCAACGATGCAGTGGGTGCAAATGGCAACACCATCGATTTTGGTACGACATTAAATTACCGTCAAGGGATTGATAGTGATTTTGCTGCTTTCGTAGAGGATATGAACGCTGGTAAAGTCAACACCGTTTTATTTGTTGGTGCAAATCCTGTTTACTCTTGGCCTAACGCGGATAAAGTAAAAGCTGGTTTAGCGAAAGTAAAAACCACGATTTCTTTCAACGAAAAATTAGACGAAACAACTGCACTTTGTAAATACGTAATTCCTGCACCACACTTCTTAGAAAGCTGGGGTGATGCAGAACCTGCAACAGGTCATTTCTCTTTCATCCAACCAACCATCGCTCCTTTATTTAAGACAAGAGCCTTCCAAGATAGTTTGTTGAAGTGGGCGGGCGATGTAAATGATTACACAACTTACTTAAAGAATTTCTGGTCCATTAAATTAGGTGGTGTAACTGCTTGGGATAAAACATTACAAGCGGGTTTGATCAATCCAACTCCATCTGCTGCTGTGGGCGCATCTATCAATGGAGCTGCTGTTGCTTCTGCTTCTAGTGCAGTCGCTGCTAAAAAACCATCAGCTAAGATCGAATTAGCCTTATACCAAAAAGTAGGTATCGGTGCTGGTCAAGGTGCTTCTAACCCTTGGTTACAAGAATTACCTGATCCAGTAACGCGTGCTACTTGGGATAACTATATTATAGTATCGCCTGCCATGGCAAGAACATTGTTGAACATTGATTTAAACAATGCCGGTCAAGCAGATGCGTACGAAGTGCAACCTCCTAAAAAAGTAGTGAAAGTAACTGTAGGTAAAGTGAGCATCGAATTACCTGTATTAATTATTCCTGGAACACATCCTTCTACCATTGGTATCGCTGTTGGTTACGGCCGTACAGAAGCCTTAGGTAAAGCGGTGATTGGTACTGGTAAAAACGTCTATCCTTTTGCTAGCTTTAATGGTCAAACGATTTCTTTTGATCAAGCAGATGTACAATTAACAGTTACAGATGAAACTTATCCTGTTGCATTAATACAAACGCATTTCCGTTACGACACTGCTCAAGGTAATCGTACAGAAGTGGTGAAAGAATTGTCTTTAGCTTCTTTCTTAGCGCATCCATCTGAGATCCGCGAAGAGCGTGCACACGAATTGAAAGGTCAAATTATGGGTGGCGAAAAAATGACCAACGACGAAGTGTTAGCGAACTATGAAAAACAAGGTACCATGTACCCTGTGTATGAAAGACCAGGTATTAAGTGGGGTATGAATGTTGACTTAAACACTTGTAGTGGTTGTGGTGCTTGCGTAGTGGCTTGTAATGCAGAGAACAACGTTTCTGTTGTTGGTAAGCCAGAAGTTTTACGCGGCCATGAAATGCATTGGTTACGTATCGATAAATATTTTAGTGGCGATATGGATAACCCAAATGTGGTTTTCCAACCATTGATGTGTCAACATTGTGACAACGCTCCTTGTGAAAACGTTTGTCCAGTTGCTGCAACCAACCATAGCTCTGAAGGTTTAAACCAAATGACTTATAACAGATGTATTGGTACACGTTATTGCGCGAACAACTGTCCTTTCAAAGTGCGTCGTTTTAACTGGGCGGATTACACTGGTGC
>CAMCHR010000002.1 GCA_945874755.1 Chitinophaga pinensis | reverse complement strand
TTTCTTACATGCCCATATTTGTTCCAGAATCCATATCCCCCGTAATTGTAGATTTGGTCTTTATAAATGAAGTTGGTACAACTAATATTGTAGTTGATATTAATCGTATTGTCTATTTTGCTAAATACCACACTATCGCCTAGGGGCTCGGACATCTGATAAATAAAGCCTGTTTGAGCTAAAAAAAGGTACATTTTACCATTATGCTTGATCAATTCCTGTTTATTGGGCCCAAAACTGGTGCCTAAAAGTGGTAAGATGTTTGAACTTTTACCTAGATCTATATTGCCATTAAAATCGGCTAACCCATTTATTTTTTGCAATAATGGGTTATAAAACACCGTATAAGCCCTTTCACAGGGCACAAATTGAGCTGAAATTGTGCTAAATGATAGCAAAAGGACTAAAAATGTAATTAATTTTAAATTTGTGTAACGCATTGTTATTCAATTAATTAATAGGAAAGTAACTTACAGTTGAAAAAAATATCTTTATAAAAATAAGAAATAACCTATTACTTCACTCGATTATTTACCTATTACTTTCTTATTCACATTAAAAACTAGAATTTTATTTCAGCTTTTGGGGGAAAGCTATGGATTTTATAGGGGAGCCGGGTAACCAGCTCCCAGCTCCCCTTTTCATTTTAGGTCATACTTCACATTGATTTTCAACACTTAATATTCGGCCTTCTAATTGCGGTCACAACCATGACCTGCCCCCCTTTGTTAACAATTTCGTAATATAGGCATAGGCTTGTATAGCGGAATTTGAAGGAAATTTACAGACACTCACATTATCAATTATAATTTTATGGATTTTAACTCAATCATGAAGATTTTCTTGCCAAAAGACAGGGTTTTCTTTCAACTTTTTGAAGAAGTAGCTGAACACGTAAACGAAATGGGCATTAAGCTTAAAGAAATGGTCAACGAGCCAGATGTGGATGTAAGAGCCAATATTTTAGCGCAAATTGAAAATTTAGAACATAAAAATGATGATCTAACCCATAGTATTTTTACAGAACTAGGGAGAAATTTCATCACCCCTTTTGATAGAGAAGATATTCACTACCTAGCTACTTCATTAGATGATATCGCCGATTATATTTATGCATCTGCTAAGAAGATTAATTTTTATAAGGTAAACCCGAACGATACAGGTATTCATAAACTTGCTGAATTGGTTTTACAAGGAACACAGGAGACTAAGAAAATGGTTCTAGGTTTACGTAATATGAAGAATATCAAGGAAATGACAGACGCGATGATTAAAATCAATAGTATTGAAAATCAGGCAGATGATATTTTTGATATGAGCATTGAAAAATTATTTGAACAAGAAAATGATTTTAAAGAAGTAATTAAAAAAAGAGAGATCTACCAAGTACTTGAAATCGCAACCGACAAAATCGAAGATGTTGCTAATGTGGTTGAGTCTATTATCATCAAGTACGCTTAATTTAATTTACAATGACATTACTAATTATTATCATAGCGCTTGCGCTTATATTTGATTATATCAATGGTTTTCATGATGCGGCCAACTCCATTGCTACCGTAGTATCAACTAAGGTATTGACACCTTTTCAAGCGGTACTTTGGGCAGCTTTATTCAATACAGTGGCATTTTGGATTTTTAAAGACCATGCAGTTGCAAACTCGATTAGTAAAACAGTTTATAAAGAGTTCATTACACTTCCTGTGATTTTTTCTGGAATATTAGCAGCTATTTTTTGGAACTTATTAACTTGGTGGTATGGTATTCCATCTTCCTCTTCTCATACTTTAATTGGTGGATTTGCAGGAGCAGCCATTGCACATGCACTTTCGATTAAAGGGATTCATTTTTCTTGGGCAAAAATTGTAGATGCGGATACTATTATTAAAACCATCTTGTTTATCTTTTTGGCACCGCTTATTGGTATAATAACTTCTATGTTCATCACTGTTGTCACCATCATGCGCAATATATGGTTCCGCATTGGAATCATTGTAGTGACTACCTTGTTGACTGCTTTTTTGTTTGACTATTTTGAGAATAGTAAAATGAATGAGAATGCTGAGAAGTTTTACGGTATTGATAAATACAAAAAAGAAGTTTCAACTATTCAATCTGACTTAACTGAAAATAAAGCAGATACTATTTTATTAAAAAAATTAACCCTGACAGAAGAAAAATTAACAAAAGCAACTGCAAGTTTTAATTTAGTACACCCATTCATTGAAAATTTTGATAATACAAATGCTGACTATATTGCAAAAGTAGCTAAAGACAGTGGCTGGTTGGATCAAATTTCAGTAAGTAAATTAAAAGATGCGGTAAGAAACGCGAACGATTTTTTAGTATTAGAAGCCAAAGCACCTGAAAATGATTCGGCAAAAAAGGAATATGATATTGCTAAAGTTATTACAGAGGAATACAAAGCGCCTGTAAAATTATTTTTAGCTGGTACCATTTCTGTTGATTCTACTCTATTGTTGATCAATCAAATTTATCCGATTCAACCTAAAAATATTGACAAAGTTAAAGCGAAGCTGACCAATTTCAATATCGAGAAAGCTTTTGCAGAAGAAATAGATAAAGCAGACAATACGATGATTGTAAATGGTATTTTTGGTACAGCACTTATTTTTATTTTGATCTACTTATATGTTGAAAAAATCAAAACACCTACAGCATTAACCGTAGGTAATATGTTTAAAAAATTACAGTTATTTAGTTCTGCTGCATTCAGTATTGGTCATGGAGGAAATGATGCACAAAAAGTAATGGGTATTATTGGAGCGGCATTAATCGCAAGTGGTTCGATACAAGATTTTGCATCTCTTCCAGGTTGGGTGCCAGTGGCATGTTACCTGGCTATTGGATTAGGCACCATGAGTGGTGGTTGGAAGATTGTTAAAACGATGGGTTCTAAAATTACCAAAGTAACGCCGCTTGAAGGTGTTGCTGCTGAAACAGCTGGTGCATTTACCTTGTTCTTTACAGGTCAAATGGGTATTCCAGTTTCTACTACACATACGATCACTGGTTCCATTATAGGTGTTGGTGCAACAAAAAGATTAAGTGCAGTTAGATGGGGTGTGACCACTAATTTATTATGGGCATGGATATTAACTATTCCAGTAAGTGCTGTACTCGCTGCCATCACTTATTTTATTGTAACATTCTTTTTGGGATAATATAAAAACTGAATGGGATAATTATAGGATAATAATGGAATGACAATGGGATGACAAAAAAAGACGCTACCTAGGTAGCGTCTTTTTTTTATTGAATTAAAAGTATTGTTTTTTGTCGGCCATCAAGGTATTCAAAACTTGACCCATTATAACAGCCATTTTGTTCTAAAGCAATTCTTACAGGTTTATTCCATCCCGCAATAGTATGCGTGGCATTGAGTTCAATTGAGTAACATGTATTTGGACGCATCGCATAATCACCCGATCCTGGAACCCCTTGTTGCATATCCCACATACCAATCGTTGTGCCTGCTGCATGACCATGAAATCCAATTGGATGCGTATAGATACTTGGCTGAATGCCTTCTGCTTTTGCTTGTTGAATTGAGGCAGCTAGTATTTCATTGCCGGTTCTGCCAGTTTTAAAATTGGTTGTTAAAATATCTTGAAGTCTATTGGTCTTATTAAATGCTGCAACTAAGTCTGCAGGTGCGGTATTTTCATTTGGTAATAATACATAAGCATGTTCTTGCACATCTGAATTAAGCCTTAAATAACTGATGCCAAAATCTACATGCAATAGATCGCCTGGACGAATAATAGCATCATTTTCATTGCTTACTCTTCTTTGAATCTCTATCGAAGGATGAAACCAAGTGGATAAACCAAGATCGCTTACTTTTTGTCTAAACCACCAAACTAAATCATTCGTACTTGTTTTATTGGGTTGAATCACTCGATTGCTAAAACCTTCTTTAATGATTTGATGGCTGATTGAAAGTAAGGTTGGAAAGAAGGCCATTTCTTTTGCAGTTCTAGTCTCAAGCCAAGCAACACCTAATTTTTCTGCTGATACAACTTTAGTCAATTGACTAGGAGTCATTGCATTTTTTAGTTCGTTGAACTCCGTCAAATGCAACCCATCTGCATGTCCATAATCTTTTGAGGTATTTAAAGCAATTTGATTTGGATTTAAACTATCAATGAGTTTTGTAAGTGCCTTCCATTGATTGGGTTCTTTTTCGGGATTCCATGCAGCTTGAATACGCTTGCCAACCTGGTACCTTGCGATGGCATAGCTTTGAATGCTTTGCTTATTTTTATCTCTATAAAAAACAAGCATCGTAGTTCTTCTTGCAGAAAGCCATTCTGCTGGCAAAAAAGTTTTCAAGATTGGATCTTCATTGTATTCTCTTGAAATAATAAGCCAACAATCTATATTGGCTTCATCCATTAACTTAGGCAACAAATTGTCTATTCTATCATTTAATACTTCATTGATTGTAAGTGCTTGTTTTTGAACTGACAAGACTTGAGCCAGAGCGCTTACACTAAAAAAGAAGAGTGTGGTTACAATTATTAAACCTTTCATATTGGGTGTGGTTACAATGATTAAACCTTTCATATTGGGTGTCATTAAAATGAATAAATCTTGATGCGATAATGAATCTAGAATAAATTAACTACTAAATTTGCATCTATGCAAATTCAATTCAAATTTTTTCTTTTTTTATTGCTATCCACACCCCTTCTAGCCTTAAGCCAAGTAAAACCAATACAACTATCTGATAGTAGTTTGCAAACGGTGATTGTGACAGCTAGTAAATCAAAAGAGAAAAGAATTGAATCCCCCATTGCGATTAGTGTATTAGGCAAGCAGCAGATTCAGGAAGCCAAAGCAATTAGGATTGATTATTTATTGAATAAAGTCAGTGGGGTCTTTATGCCTAGCATTGGGAACGAACAACATATGATGTCTATAAGACAGCCTGTTTCTTTGAAAGGCTTATACCTTTATCTAGAAGATGGTCTGCCTATTAGAACTAGTGGTTTATTTAGCAACAATGCCCTGATTGAAATCAATACCGCAGCCATTCAGCAAATCGAAGTCATTAAGGGACCTGCCTCGGCATTGTATGGAGCAGAAGCCATAGGTGGGGTGGTAAATTTTATACATTCGCCAAGACCCATCAAAAATCAATTGTCTATTAGCAATCATATTAATAACAACGGCCTTTTAAAATCTGACTTGGCTTGGCACAAAGCAGGTGTAAAATCTGGATGGTCAATGAACCTTAGTCAGATAGGACAAAAAAATGGACAACTTGAATACAGCGATTATACTAAAACAGCGTTGAGCTTAAAAAGAGATTTTACATTTAAGAAAAAATGGGCAGGCTACCAACAACTGCAATACATCCATTATGATGGCCAGATGACCGGAACGGTGGATAGCTTAAAATTTCAGGCAAGAAATTATAACACACAACAAAGCTTTACTTACCGAAAATTGGACTTGATTCGTTTTAGACAAAACTTATCCTATGAATGGAGTACAACACAAAAAACAACATTGAACTTATTATACCGTGGGAATACCATGGATCAAAATCCTGCATACTTAATTGCTGCAAGTTCCAATCCAACAAAATTTAGAGGGCAGATTAATTCAAATCACTTTGATGCCTACGTACTTGATCTACAACATCAGATCAATCTTAAAAAATTCAAGTCGAAAATTTTAATTGGCGGTTACATGGATGCAACAAAACAAGGCTTGGTAGCCAACTATATTGATATTTTTAAAGACACAAATATCAATAAATTTACAAGCTATACAAGGCGAGCCATTGACAGTTTGATTACCAACTACAGGACAACTATTTACAATAAAGCAGTCTATTTTAATTGGATTCAACCCATTACCAATCGTCTACGCGTCAATGCCACATTGAGGTATGACCAATTTGATTATCAATTTAAAAATAAGTTAGCTACAGGAACGCCCTCTGCAAATAACTTATTCACCAACTGGGCACCTAAAATTGGTTTAACATACAATCAATTAAACTGGGGTGGCTATTTAAATTATAGCAAGGGTTTTGTGCCTCCTCAAATCACAGAAATCTACAATGCCATTCGTGTCCCTTATTTATTACCGCAAAGTTTTTCAAACTATGAAATTGGATCTTGGATAAGCATACCCAATGGTTATATCGAATGGTCATTGTATCAATTGAATGGTCGAAATGAAATTATATCTGTCCGACAAGCAGACGGCGTGAACCTAAATCAAAATACAGGTCAAACAAAACACTATGGGATAGAATACCAAGTAAAATATAATTTTAGCAAATTATTTCAGATCAACTTTAATGGTAGCAATGCCAAGCACCTATACATCAATACCATTTTAAAGGGAACAGATATTAGCAATAAAGAAATGGTGGCAGCGCCTCGTTTTTTTAGTAACCTGACTTTATTAAGTCAATGGAATAGTACTTTAAGCTCCTCTATAGAATGGCAACACCAGTCTGGTTATTTTATGGACGAGATCAACGCCAATCGTTACCCCGGTTTTGATGTGCTCAACCTCAGGGTCAATTATACAATGAAAAAACACGAGTTCTGGTTGCAATGCATGAACTTGACCGATCAATTTTATGCCAGCATGGCGACCAAAAACTTTAGTGTTCGTGGTAACAATGCCTATGCTTATTATTTAGGCGACAATAGAACGATTGCACTAGGATGGAGATGGAATTTGATACCATAAAAAAAGGGGACGCGATTGCGTCCCCTTTTTAAAATCTATCTCGAAAAATTATTAATCAAATAGATGACTAATTACCTCCTACACGGATTCTCATTCCGCCCATTCCGCCTCCACCTCTTTGCATTTCTTGCATTAGTTTCTGCATATTTTCTTGGAACTGCGCTCTATTCATTTTATCGCCCTTCGTTGGTGCAACCAATTCCTTTTTTGGATACTTCGCACTCACTTCAACAGCAGTGGTAACTGTAGCGCCATTGTCTTGATCTATCTCCATGATTACACCTGGTAATCCACTATAATAATCAGGGCCAAAAGACACTGGAATATTCTCGGCATACCAAACCACCAATTCAGTTTCTTTTGGTGCTCTTGGTGTATTCGCTGTTGTATCGGCATTGTTTTCACCACCTCTTCCCATGCTAACACGCATACGTATTTGAGGCGCTGAAATCATTGTAGTGGCTTTTTTGCATAATTGCTTAGCAATGGTTTTTGTTTCCTCTGATAATTTCCACTTGTATTGCTTCAAAGAATCAATAATTAAAAATTCTTTTTCAAAAAATGCACGCTCCTCGTATTGTGTTTGTTTTGCAAGATCAGTATAGGTATTTGCAGTTGGCATTCTAAAGTTCATGCGCATACCGCCACCGCCTCCACCACCAGCATTTGCAAACGGATCTGGCGCTTCATCATCTACCACTGATCTAAATAAGCTTACAGACTCATTAAAAATCAATTCAAACTTATCTGTTCTGAATTCAGGGATCATCGACTTCATTTGAGGATCAGGTAGGTTACGGTGCATATTTATTTTACGCTCATAACTAATTTTACCTTCCTTCATTTGTGCAGTAGCAAATGTGGATACACTAGTTAAAGCAATCAACATGCCAAGTACCAATTGTATTTTTTTCATAAAAGCTATTTTTATTTTTTTAAAATTATTATAGTATTGAAAATGATTAATTAAAGATATCTACTTTAATGTCAGTTTTCTATTTTACATTCTAATCATCATGCCTCCTGCTCTTGCACCACCACCTAATCCAGATTTTTGTAAGCTATAGGTAAATGTCAATAAAAAATATTGACTAATTACGTTATAAGTTCTGTCTACAATCTGATTTTGAGATACGTTTCTGCTATTGCCAATATTTTTATTCAATAAGTCAAACGCACTCATCTTAATTTCCGCTCTCTTATTTTTCATGAAAAATTTAGAAAAGCTTGCATTCCAGATGGGTATAGAAGTATTAAATCCTACGGCCCGTCCAGAGTTAATAGCATAGTTGAAGGATTGATTCAATACAATATTCAATGGCAAGTAATTGGTCATGTCTGCACCAAAAACTTTTGTCAAAAAGTTGGTATTCAAAGTTGGATTGACTTCGTTGGTAGTTTTGCTATAGGAATAACGTGCAGTCAAATTGATATCAATGACATCGTCTACAATATAAGTATACGACATACTAGGACCAGTAGATTTTGTCACGATGGTATTTAATAAGCCATTCGCATAAGAGATATTGTTATTCAAACCTGCGTTTAATCCAAAACTCAATCTTGAATTCAATTTTTTAATACCAAACCCATAATTCATAGTACCATTGATTCTATAGGTCCCATTTACATTGACTGGTGTTGATAAGATCGTACGATTTGGAAGGACGCTATCATAATTCACAATTGAGTTATTGGTCGTAGAGGCGTTTAATGTAGAAAAGAAATTTTTTCCTGATAAAATTTTAGAATTGAAAAAACGAATATTCAAATTATGTACATAGCTTCTTTTTAAATCAGGATTACCTATGGATTGTCTATTGATATTACTCTGATCTAAGACAGGTTGTAATTGCGTGATAGAAGGCTGATTGGTTGAAGTACGATAATCGATATTCAAATTTTTAGTTTGAGAGAAATTGTACCTGAAAGTTGCATTAGGTAAGATGTCTTGGAAACTTTGACTAAAATTCTTTTTTAAACTAATATTTTCTCCATCTAATACTGCATTTTGAAACGAAATGCCAGTTGAGAAATTAAACTTCTTTTGATTTGACCTAAAGCTCATCCCTCCTCCACTATAAGTATACTCACTATTGAATTCATTGGTTAAACGACCGTTCAAAAGATCATAATTATCTGTAATGTTATTTTGATCATATACTTTTTTACTTGTTGCCCCAATGGTTTTACTCAAATAAGAATTGAATTCTAATAATGACTTTTTACTTACTGGTTCTGTGTAAATCACATTGGCAGAATAACTTGTTGTATTACCTTTACGAATATTTTGTTGATCTAAAATTGAATCAGATGTCAAGACCTTATTTTTATAAAAAAACTGACTGGTATATTGACTACCTGTTGAATTAGATTGATTGTAGCTTTGTGTAATAGTAGAAGATATTGTTCTGCCTTTTTTAGCGAATTTTTTTCTTAATAATAAATTATTAGAAACGTTAACCGCGTCTGAAATGCTTGTTGCCGCTGTTGTATTTTTGTTGGTGATATCACCATTGGCGTCTAAACCCGATCTTGTGAAGGTAGTGTCTGCACTAGCAGAACTTGTTTGTTGCCAGCTCAAGCTTGGTGTGAACTTGTATGAAAATGTTTCTGTGACTTTTTGGTCAATCGTACTTCCAAAACTTTGTTGTTGGTTTCTATTGATTGAATTTGATGTAGAAATTCTGTTGAATTGATTTCCTGGAGTAAGATTTTGTGTAAACGAAAAACTATTGTTATTGCGTTCTACATCGCTAATAGCTGTATTGGCATTGAACTCAATTTTTTTACTATTGAATAAATTTGAATAGTTCCCCCCTATAGAATAGGTCTCTGCAATACCTTGTGCATTGGCATCCGTTTCTCCAGAGCCACCACCACCAGAAAAATTAATTGTTACACCTCCTCCAGCACCTGGTCTTCCACCTCCACCACCAGAAAAATTAACAATGTTTCGGCTCGAGAAATTTTGTCTATTGGTATTATTAGCACCTCCAATGGCAGAAAATTGCTCGTCATTATTAATCACATTGATATTGCCTTGTGTATCAAAAACACTTGGTGTTCCAGCGCCTGCATTCAATTTACCAAAGGTGGATTTATTACGGTCTTTTTTTAATTTTAAATTAATCGCTGTTTCCTCTGAACCATCATCAATACCCGTAAACATGGCCTGATCTGATTTACGATCGTATACTTGAATTTTATCTACCGCATCTGCAGGTAAATTTTTGGTGGCCATTTTAGGATCACCTGTAAAAAATTCTTTTCCATTCACAAAAACCTTGGTAACTGTTTTTCCATTAACAGTAATGCCCCCAGCTTTATCCACTTCCATTCCTGGCATCTTTTTTAATAAATCTTCCACCACCGCATTCGGTGCAGTCTTAAAATTTTCTGCATTAAATTCCACTGAATCTCCATTAATCACCACAGGTGGCCTGCGCGCAGTCACTGTCACCGTAGACATCGTATTCACATCGTTCAAATAAATCACACCCATCTCCACTGTTTTTTCTGTTGCAGTTAAAACAGGCACCCATTTAGGTATATAGCCAACATAAGAAACTGAAATCAAGTAGGATCCAGGCGTCAGATTTTTAAAGTTAAACACCCCTTCCTCATTCGTTCTTGAAAAACTTACCAAGGAAGAGTCTTTTGCATAGACCAATGAAACCGTAGCGGAATTAAGGGCTCGATTAGCTATACTATCCTTTAAAGTGCCTTGAATGGTCAAATTTTGTGCAAATCCAACATAACTAATTAATAATAAGCAATTTATAAAAATAAACTGCCCCATTTTGTGTTTGTTCATACTGTAAAGATACGATTGAGTAGACGAGATTACGTCATAGATGCCGATTCCTACCTAAATTTCTAGTTAAAATTATTAGAATATTTGATGAACGGTCATCTGCTATGGTTTCATTTTTTTTCGAGAACTATTGGATTGATGTAACTTTCAAAAAATAACCATTATGAGAATAATTACTTTGACACTTTTCTTGGGGCTTGGTTTAATCAGTTCACAAGCACAGGACAAAAAAAGTCCAAAAAAAGACAGCACTAGTTTTAGTCAATTTAAAGGATTGCCATTAAAAGCTACTAGGTCGATTGACTTTACAACCAACGAAGGTACTTGGACTTCACTAGCTGTTAGCCCTGATGGAAAAACTATACTATTTGATTTGATGGGTGATATATATAGTATACCAATGGAAGGAGGAAATGCGACTGCTATTACTAAAGGGATGGCTTATGATAACCATCCAAGTTTTAGTCCAGATGGTAAACGCATCCTTTTTTTATCTGACCGCTCTGGTGCTGAAAATATTTGGTATATCGATTTAGAGAAAAAAGATACCATTGCTTTAACTGAAGAACAAAATAATAATTATCCAGGTGCAGTGTATACACCAGACGGAAATTATATTGTGTATACAAAAGGTCGTCGTAATACTAAATTGTATATGATGCATAAGAATGGTGGTGCAGGAACGAATTTAATTGATGCACCTGCTACTTTAAAAACAATTGACCCTGCAGTAAGTGCAGATGGTCGTTATATTTATTATAGTGCACGCAATGGCGCATGGAACTACAACGCCATGTTACCACAATATAGTATTGGTGTGTATGATAGAGAAAAGGGAAATACCAGAACTATCGCATCTAGATATGGATCTGCGTTTACACCTGTATTATCTAAAGACGGAAAATGGTTGGTGTATGGATCTCGTTTTGAAGATAAAACTGGATTGGTTAAAAGAAATTTAGCAACAGGTGAGGAAGCTTGGTTAGCCTATCCTGTTCAAAGAGATGATCAAGAATCTATTGCTGTAATGGGTGTATTGCCTGCTATGAGTTTTACGCCTGATAGTAAATATTTATTGGCATCTTACGGAGGAAAAATTAATAAGATTGATATTGAATCTGCTGCACAAACTGCGATTCCATATACAGTGGACGCAAAAATTGAAATGGGACCAGAGGTATTGTTTAAATACCCTATCAAGGATACATCTGCTACAATGGCAACGCAAATAAGAGATGCTGTGCCTTCTCCAAACGGAAAGCAATTGGCATTTACGGTGTTGAATAGATTGTATGTAATGGACTATCCAAACGGCAATCCAAAGCGTTTAACAAAGAATGATTTCACAGAAGCACAACCAGTTTGGAATCTTGCTGGTGATGGTATTTATTTTTCTACTTGGAATCCTGATGGTGGCAGTATTCGTTTCATTGATTTAAATAATAATTCAGAAAAAACGATCACGAAAGAAAATGCATTATACCAAGGCCTTGCGATTGACCCAACTGGTAAAAAATTAATTTACAATAAAACCAATGCTCAAAAATTCAAAGACGCCATTGAGCCTAGTTATGATGATGCAGAAGACGAACTAGCATGGATCGATTTGACCACTGGCAATGAAAAAATTATTGATAAAGCCAACGGAAGATACAATCCACATTTTGCGATGAATGATGATCGTATTTATTTAAACAATCGTGGTAGATTGATTTCAATTCAATGGGATGGTGGGGATGAAAAAGAAATTGCAAAAATTTCTGGTATTACTACTTTTGGAAGCGTTCCTGAACATCGTGGTAAGCCATTGGCAGACCCTTGTATCATTCCAGAAATATTGGAAGAGGATGAGGCTGCAAAAGAGAATAATCCTCCATCTAATGCCAACAATATTTTGTTATCACCAAAGGGATCTGCTGCAATTGCGCAAGTGAATAATAATATCTATTTTGTGACCATTCCAAAATCTGGCAAATCTGTTTCTATCTCTGTTGCAGATGCTAAAAATGCAGCATTCCCTAGTAAATTGTTAACTGAAATTGGTGGAGAATTTCCAAGCTGGCAAGCAGATGGCAAAACCATTCATTGGAGTTTAGGTGCAGCGCATTTCACGTATGATATAGACGCTGCTTATGCTTTTGATGATAGCTTAGCTGCTGCGAAAAAATTAGAAGCCGCAGTTAAAAAAGATACGACTAAAAAAGACAGCACCAACATTGCTAAAAAAGACGATAAAAAAGAAGCGCCAAAATATAAGGCGAGTGAGACTTGGGTAAAAGTGTATTATGAAAATGATATGCCTAGCACAACAGTGTTATTGACCAATGCAAGAATCATTACAATGAATGGAGATCAAGTAATTAATAACGGAGACATTTTAATTGTAAAAAATAGAATTCAAGCTGTTGGAAAATCTGGTTCATTGAAAGTGCCTGCTGGCGCTAAGCGCGTCAACCTTGCAGGAAAAACAGTGGTGCCAGGATTTATAGATACGCACTCACATATGTGGCCTAGCTGGGGCATTCATAAAAATCAGGTATGGATTTATGCTGCCAATTTAGCGTATGGTGTGACGACAACACGTGATCCACAAACTGCAACTACGGACGTATTAACCTATAGTGATTTAGTAGAAGCAGGTAAAATGGTAGGACCAAGAGTGTATTCAACCGGCCCTGGTGTGGGTTATTGGTCTTACAATTTGAAAGACTCTGCACAAGCAGAATCTGTTTTAGCACAATACAGTAAGTATTACAATACCAAGTATATTAAAATGTATTTAGTGGGCAATCGTAAGCATAGACAATGGGTGATTCAAGCTGCTAAAAACCAACAATTAATGCCTACCACAGAAGGTGGTTTAGATTTTAAATTGAATATGACGAATTTGATAGATGGCTATCCTGGTCATGAGCATTCTATACCAATTTATCCTTTGTACAATGATGTGGTAAAAACAATAGCAAGTTCAAAAATGGCAGTGACACCAACTTTATTGGTTTCTTATGGTGGACCATGGGCAGAGAACTTTTATTATGAAACAGAGAATGTATATGGTGATCCAAAATTGCAGTACTATACCCCTTACGAAGAATTAGCAAGTAAGTCAAGACGTCGTGCTACTTGGTTCTTACCAGAAGAGCATGTGTTTCAAAAACATGCTAAGAGTATGAAGCAAATTGTAGAAGCAGGTGGACTTGCTGGTGTAGGAAGTCACGGTCAATTACAAGGATTAGGTTACCATTGGGAGCTATGGGCAATGCAATCTGGCGGTATGCGCAATTTAGATGCGTTGAAAACAGCCACTATTTTAGGAGCAGAGAGTTTAGGATTGGATAAAGACCTTGGAAGTATTGCTGCTGGTAAACTAGCCGACTTAATTATTTTAAACAAGAATCCTTTAGACGACATTAAAAATACCAATAGCATCCAATACATCATGAAAAATGGTCGCCTATACAATGGCGCTAATTTAGATGAACTAGTTACTGGTAATTCAAAAGTAGACCGTAAAGAATATTTAGATAAAAAACCTACTAAAAACACGAAGGTAGAAGACTAAACACAATGCAAAATTCAAGAAGGAACTTTATACAAAATACTGGGATAGCCCTATTAGGTGTGGGTATTGCGCCAACTGCATTGTGGTCAAAAAATACCATTGCGGATGCCTCCTTCAAAATTGGCATTCAATTGTATTTAGTGCGTGATGATATGTTTAAAAAACCATTAGACACTTTAAAGGCTTTATCAAAAATGGGCTATGAACATTTGGAACATGCCAATTATGCCAACAGAAAATTTTATGGGTATAGTGCAATTGAGTTTAAAAAAATATTAGACGACCTTGGCATGAAAATGACAAGTGGTCATACTTCATTGACTGCAAATCATTGGGATGCTACCAAAAAGGAATTTACAGATGCTTGGAAATACACCATCGACGATGCAGTGACACTTGGACAAGACTATGTCATTAGTGCTTGGATAGATGAAAAAGTTAGAACTTCTTATGATGCCCTAATGCATCAGTTAGAGCTATTTAATTTATCTGGTGAATTGTGTTTGGAATCAGGCATGCAATTTGGATACCATAACCACAATTTTGAATTTATAACAAAAGTGAATGGTCAATTGATCTATGATATTATCTTAAAAGAAACCGATCCAGAGCTAGTGATCCATCAATTGGATTTTGGCAATATGTTTGGCATTGGCGCAAGAGGGATGGATTGGATCAAAAAATATCCAGGACGTTTTGTTTCAGTGCATGTGAAAGATGAAATTAAAGTGCCGATAGGTGAAATGAATGACCAGCATGATAGTACCATTCTTGGCAATGGATTGGTAGACCCAAAAGCGGTGTGTTTACTAGCTAAGGCGATAGGTGGTACAAAGCATTTTATCATAGAACAAGAATCTTATCAAGGCATTGCGCCACTTGAATGTGCAAGAATAAATTTAGAAAGAATTAAAACATGGGGATTGGTATAATTTAAAATTCGTTGTATGAAAAAAATATTATTACTAAGTTGCTTGGTATGGATAGCTATTGTTGCAGTTGCTCAAAAACCAACGAGTGCAGAACTTGCAAGATGGAATCAACACGCTAAACAAACCACCATCATACGTGACGAGTGGGATATTCCACATATTTATGGAAAGACGGATGCCGATGCAGTGTTTGGATTGATGTATGCACAATGCGAAGAAAATTTCCCACAGATAGAAAAGAATTTTTTAGAAATGCTTGGGCGTCGTGCCGAAATGGAAGGGCCAAAGTTGATTTACGAAGATTTAATGATGCAACTCATTCAAGATAGTGCAGAAGCAATGAAAGATTTTGAAAGAAGTCCAATTTGGTTTAAGCAATTGTTAATTGCACATGCAGATGGCATCAACTACTACTTATCAAAACACCCAGAGGTAAAACCGGCGGTGCTGAAAAAGTTTAAGCCATGGTATCATTTAATGTGGACTGACGGAAGCGTCTCTCCAACAAGGTCTGCAGGCATCACCGAAAGACATGTCGAGGCTTTTTATGGTCAACAGCTCTATTCAAATCAAAATGCAGTAAGTTTTTATAAGTATCTGCCAACTCAGCAAACCATTTTTGAACAACCCAACTTTGACATGGAGGATAAAACCTTAAAAGGATCCAATGGATTTGCGATTGCTCCAAAGCATAGCAAAACAGGGAATGCCATGTTGTATATCAATCCGCATGTGCCTTTTTATTTTAGATCCGAAATGCATATGGTAAGCGAAGAAGGTTTAAACGCATATGGTGCAGTAACCTGGGGACAGTTCTTTATTTATCAAGGATTTAACGAACAATGCGGATGGATGCATACAAGTGGTTATGCAGATGTAGCAGATGTGTATGAAGAACAGACTGAAAAAATTAAGAACGAATTATTTTATACCTACGAAAAAGAAAAAAAGAAAGTTGGACAACGCAATATCAATATTCATTACGTTGACAACGATATTTTAAAAACAAAATCATTTGATACCTATTTTACACACCATGGTCCGATCATGGGTATGGAGAAAGGTAAATGGTTGAGCTTGCAAGAAAACAATCGTTCTTTAGACGCTTTGATAGAATGTTGGACAAGAACAAAATCAAAAAACTTAGCAGACTATACAAAAGCAATGGAACTAGTATCCAATAATAGCAATAACACCGTCTATGCGGATGCTGCAGGCAACATTGCTTACTGGCATGGTAATTTTATGCCAAAACGCAATCCAAGTTTTGATTACACCATGTACGTAGATGGTTCCACTAAAGCAACTGACTGGCAGGGCGCGCATCCTTTAAATGAAATTGTACAAAGTATCAATCCTGCAAATGGATGGTTACAAAATTGCAATGCTACGCCATTTACAGTAGCTGGTAACAGTAGTCCTAAAGCCCAAAATTACCCTAGCTATATGGCACCAGATGGTGAAAATGGAAGAGGTCTCACTGCAGTTGCACTATTATCAAAAATAGATAAAATCAATTTGGACGAACTCATCGCTTTAGGATATAATAAAAAATTAAGCGCATTTGATATTTTATTACCTGGTTTTTTACAATCCGCTAAAACAGCAGCGCTTGCACCAAGAACGAAAAAAGCAATTGACCATTTAGCCAATTGGGATCATATAGCAGATAGTAATTCAATTGCAACAAGTATCGCTATTGAATGGGCTACAAAATGGAGTAATGCCATTCCACCTGCAAACACAGAAGAAGCTGCAACAGCAATCGTTTTAAAATACAACCGTATGGACCAAGATGTTGCTTTTGAAACTAAAATCAAATTATTAGAAACCACCTTAGACCAATTTGAAAAATGGTACGGTGGTTGGGAAATTACATGGGGCGCAATGAATCGTTTTCAAAGAGTTGCACCAGGTGCCAATTTTGACGACAACCAACCAAGCTTAGGTGTTAATCAAGCATCTTCTAAATGGGGTTCACTTCCTTCTTTTGAAAGTAGACGCTATCCAAACACCAACAAGCGATACGGATACTCTGGTAATAGTTTTGTTGCAGCAGTAGAATTTGGAAAAAGACTGAATGCAAAAACCATTATTACTGGTGGGCAAAGCAGGTTTGCTGAAAGCAAAAATTTTACAGACCAAGCGTCTGGATTTATCAATGGACAGTTTAAAACTATTCATTACTATAAAGAAGATGTTTTAGCCAACAAAAAACTAGCATACCATCCTGGATTGGAAAGATAGTGTTCATAAAGTTTAGTGATTAAGGCAATTTTAACTAGCCCTGCTAGATTTTTTACGCCAAGTGTTTGCATAAGCCTAGTTCTATGACCTTCGATGGTTCGCTTGCTATGCTTCATTTCTGCAGCAATTTGTTTACTAGACGCTTCTTCGCAAATGCGAATTAAAATATATTTATCATAGAGGCTTAACGCATTTACACGCTCTATTAAATTGATTTTTTCCATAACCTGGGTGAGTTGTAAAACGCGTTCGGCGGTATGTTGACAAAAATAAACCTTTCGCTGACAAGCCATTTCAATCGCTTTATTCCACTCCATACTGGACATGTTTCTAGAAACAATCACATCTACTTCAAGCCCTATTAATTGATATAATACAAAATCTGGTGTATCCTTATTCAGCAAAATAATGAGTGGAAATAGCTGTTGTAGTGTATTGATTTTATTGACTACCGCTGAAGAATCAAAATCAAATATGGCACAATCAATGATCAACAATCCATCAGATAAGCCAATATTAAAATTATTGATTTCGTCTAGTGAGGTCAACATTCTATAGCCATTACACATTGGATGTGCTTTTGCTAATTGGCCACAGCCCATTGCATAAATTGCTTGTTGGTCACATATGAAAACCTGTCTTTGCTCTGGTTGGTTTGAATATTTTTTTTCCATCTATAAAAAAACAAAAGATCAAGCACAAGCAGTTTGAATTGAATTGAATTTATATTAGTGGTCCATTTTTTAAAGGCATTCAACCCATTCAAAAATAATCTAACAATATAGTTTAATACCATAGTCGATAGAATCTACTCAGATTGGCGTAAATTGCAGCATGCAATTTGAAAAATCTATTACACTTGCCACTTTCTCCCCGCTATGGTGGGAGAGTATTTTATGGATTGGAGGAAGCATCTTCTTATTGATTCAGGTGCCTAAATACCTTAAAAGTATCAAGATCAAACAATATGATTTTTTTATCGCAATTTTATTAATAGCGAATCTTTGTATTGAGCAATTCTACAATTTCTATAATGGCTATTGGAATATTCAACAAAATATACCTGCGCATTTATGCAGTATTAGCACTTTTTTATGCATCATCTACTTATTCAATAAGAATCAATTATTAGGAGAATTTGTTTACTACTGGGGATTATTAGGTGGCATTCATGCGCTACTAACACCAGAATTTAACAATGGTATTAAGGGCTATAATTTTTACAGTTATTTTATTGAGCATGCTGGATTATTATTGGTAGTGCTCTATATCATTATACACAATGGATTCATACCTCGACCAAAATCTTGGTTGGTTATTTTTGGCTACTCTCAAATAGTGGTACTTTCTGTAGGCATCCTCAACTATGCCATTGGAACCAATTATATGTTTTTAAGGGAGCCTCCTTCTGCCAATAATCCATTCATCATTGGGGCATGGCCATTTTACCTCATTTGTTTTGAAATTGCAGCTATCGCACATTTTTGGTTATTCTATTTGCCCTTTGCAAGAAAAAGAAAAATAGCAAACTCAGCCCTTTCTTAATATGAATGATAAAAAGCTATTTAGTTCATTTATAAAAATGCTTTTATAATTCTTCTATCCTTTTTGCTTTATCATCTATTACCAAATCAAAATTTGGTTTGACTGCGCCGCCATTCGGACAGAATCCTGTAATCAAATCATTGAACTTACAGCCCCATTTTGTCAATTGCGCTAAGGTCAATGGTCTTAAATCTCTTTTTGAAGTTTCTCCTCTTCCTGTCCAATAGGTTATATGCCAACCTTCATCATAAAGTTGATTGATTTTTGCAATATTTTCGAAATTAGGTTCTGCTAATTCGTACACTCGTTTATCGGAATAAAAACAAATGGTTTCATCGATATCAATTAATGCTTTTTTAGAACCGAATCTTTTTGACTCTATCATATAAATTTTTTTTATTTTTTATAATCTTGCTGTGACGATGGATCGATCTAAGAACGCCTTGGTATCATATACAATAGCATTCGGGCTTGTTTTCAAAGAAGTATAATCCAATGCTTTAAAAAAATCATGCGCTACTGCTAATAAAATAACATCATATTTTTCGAGTGTCGTAATCAATTGTACTTGCTGTTTTTGAAATACTTCTATCGCATTGGCATAAGGATCAAAAGCCGATACATCTGCGCCTTCTGCTTTAAGTTGATGGATGATTTCAAACACTTTTGAGTTTCTGAAATCAGGACAATTTTCTTTGAAGGTGACACCAAGCACTAGGACTTTTACGTCCTGCATTTTTTTACCTATTTGCGCCAACAATTGTATCAGTTTATTACATACAAAAGCACTCATCTGATCATTGACATCACGCCCAGACAAAATCACTCTTGGATCATAGCCAACCGCTTTTGCTTTATGTGCTAAATAATAAGGATCTACGCCAATGCAATGTCCTCCAACTAAGCCTGGCTTAAATGGTAAAAAATTCCATTTAGTACTTGCAGCCGCTAACACTTCATGCGTGTCAATGCCCATCCGATCAAAAATCAATGCTAGTTCATTGACAAAAGAAATATTAATATCCCTTTGTGCATTTTCAATAGATTTAGCTGCTTCTGCAACTTTTATAGAGGGTGCAGCATAAGTGCCTGCTGTAATAATACTTGCATAGAGTTGATCTATCAACTTTGCAATTTCGGGTGTAGAACCTGAAGTAATCTTTTGAATCTTAGTTAATGTATTCACCTTATCTCCTGGATTAATTCTTTCGGGAGAATAACCACAGTAAAAATCTACATTAAATTGTAAGCCCGCTATTTTTTCAAGCACCGGAACACAATCTTCTTCGGTACATCCTGGATACACGGTACTTTCATAAATCACGATATCGCCTCGCTTTAATACAGTGGCAATTTGAGATGTGGCAAATAATAAGAAGGATAGGTCAGGACTTTTATCTGCATGCACCGGGGTAGGCACTGTAACAATAAATATCGTCGCATTGGCAATCAATGCAAGATCATTGGTTAGAATTAAATTATTAGCCGCATGAAGGTCCTCAACTGCAGTTTCTAATGTGTTATCCTCACCTCTTTTAAGCGCATCCACCCTTGCATTGTCCAAGTCATATCCAATGACTTGATATTGCTTAGAAAATGCCAAAGCCAAGGGGAAACCCACGTAACCTAAACCGATAACGGCAATCACAGGAGGATTGGATGGTGTCAACTGTTGCATTTGCCACCAAAGTTAATGGAGCGCTTAATGCTGTCCATATTTTTTTTCGCCAGCAGGAATGGCAATAGTTAATCTGTTTTGTGGAGGTGGAAGCGGACAGGTCGCAAATTCAGTAAATGCACAGGGAGGATTATAGGCCTTGTTAAAGTCGATATAAGTAAATCCATTTGCATCCGGTCTTTCTAGTTCTATAAATCTACCCGATCCATAAGTTGTTTTTCCAGAAGTTGCGTCAGCAAAAGTTACGAATAACCTAATTCCTCCCTCGTCTATGGCATCTAGTCGATAGGTTGTACCCTCTATATCAAATACCAATTGGCCCCCATGTTTCTGGGCAGTATTTTGTCCTAGCACATTCATAATCATCAAAGGATTTTGGTCCTGAGGAATCACTTTTGCTTTAATACGCCATTTTACGTCTACAGGAAATCTTTCAATCCCTTTAAATTCCAGTAAGGTTTTTGCTTTTAAATTTCTAAATCTCACGCCCACTTTATCTTCTCTCTGAATCACTACCCAAACAAAATCTTTCCACCGACTATTATAGCTGCCTTCTGTTTGAGTTAATAAATTAAGTGTTCCGGAATTTGCAAGCACTAGACCAGCATTGTCTTTAATTGTAATTTTTTCTTTACTAGCATCCTTCCAATACACTTTTCCATTTTCATAGATAAAATCTCCTAGATGTTTTGGGAAAGCAGCATTGTCATATACCAAATCATTTGTTGAGGCCGAACCAAAACTGTTCACCCCTTTTTTTAACCAAAATAATCCTTCTAAATTCAGCCAGCCATCCGCTTGCTTTAATGCAGCTATTCTTTCGTCATTCCACGCTTCCACTTCTCCAAAATAAGTATTGGTTTGTGCAAAATTGGTGAAGGAAAGCAATGTTAAAATAGTTATAATAGAGAATTTTCTCATTTTAGGTGGATTATTTGGTTACTAAGCACTGGGGTAAATTTATTGGCTTTTATAGCTAGTATAAGTAGGCAAAATTAGACAATTATATCTGGCTATCTAATTTGTAGAGACTCTTTTTCTTTGTATTAACAATAGTTTTATTAAATTTATACTGAAACATTTTAATCCTATGAAAAAAATACTATTTATTCTGTGTATTTCTGCTTTTTTCTTTGCTTGTAAAAAAGAAACAGAAGCGTCAAAAGTTACCACTACTAACCCTCCAACAACAACCACTGATCCAAATATTGCAGCAAATAAGTGGATTCACGAAGTGATGAGTTATTATTATTTATGGAATGATAAAATGCCAAGCCTAACGAGCACAAATACTTCCGCTAAACCAACTGATTATTTTTATACGCTTTTACATGATTATAAAAAAACAGATCGCTTTTCTTGGATCGACGAAAGTGTTACCAATTTACAAAATCAACTAAATGGTGTGAGTACTGTATTAGGTGTTAAAAACAATGCATTTTATACAGACAATACAAATACTAGCCTTGCATTTGTACTTGCTTATGTACTAAAAGGAAGCCCTGCAGAAAAAGCTGGATTAAAAAGAGGTGATATCATTTTAAAAGTAGATGATCAAACTATTACAAATGCAAACTATAATAATATTTTATCCAATCAAACTTTAAAACTTAGTCTTGGCAATTTCATCAATGGTGCATTTGTCTCTAATGGAAAATCTGTTACCGTCACGAAAGTTGAATTACAAACGAATCCAATTTTAGCAGATACGATTATTGCATGGTCTGGTAAAAAAGTGGGCTACCTTGCTTATAGTCAATTTTTAACAAGCTTTGATGATAGCTTGAGAGCGATCTTTGGTCGCTTTAAAACTGCAGGGGTAAATGAATTAGTTTTAGACTTTAGATACAATGGTGGTGGATATGTGGTCTCTTCGGATTTGATTACCAACTTAACGGTGAAAGATGCAGCAGCAAAGGTGGGCAAGTTGATGAATAAAAAAGTATACAATGCAACTTATACTGCTTATTTGGAAAAAAATTCTACTTCGAGTGCTTTTGAAACCTTATTCAAAACAGAAGCCAATAACCTCGGTACACTCAATCGTGTCTTTGTGTTAACTGCTGGAAATACTGCTTCTGCAAGTGAATTGGTCATTAATAATCTAAAGCCATTTATGGAAGTGATTTTAATTGGAGAGAATACCTACGGAAAAAATGTAGGCTCTTTTACCATCACCGACCCTAATAAAAGATGGGACTATGGACTGCAGCCAATCACGTTTCTTACAGCCAATGCAATTGGAGAATCCAATTATGGCACAGTAAGTGGATTTACGCCAAATTATATTTTAGAAGACAATGTGCTACCTTATAAAACTTTAGGTAATCCAGGTGAAACCTATTTAAGCAAGGCCTTAAGCATTATGGGTTATGTTGGATATCAACCAAATTCTACCGAGCGTAGTCCAAAATATACACGAACTTTGGCGAGTAAGGAATCTTTTTCTGATAACAAATGGTTAGACAGAAAGGACATGTGGATAGATCCAAAATAATGAATGCATGAAATTAAATATACAAGTTTTTGTAACTGGCGGCACTTTTGATAAAGCCTACAATGAATTAAACGGTAATCTTTATTTCAAAGAAACCCATTTACATGAAATGCTTCATTTAGGCAGAAGCAATTTAGATTTATCGATTTCAACTTTGATGATGAAAGATAGTCTAGACTTTACAGAAGCAGATCGCGCAATCATCGCATCGGCATGTAATGCGACAAATACAGAAAGAATTTTGATTACGCACGGTACAGATACAATGACTATTACCGCGCTTTATTTACAAAAACATTGCCCAAACAAAACAATTGTGCTTACAGGTGCAATGATTCCTTATAAATTTGGAAGTTCTGATGGATTATTTAATTTGGGTAGCGCACTTGCCTTCACGCAAGTACTTCAAACAGGGGTTTATATTGCCATGAATGGCAAATATTTTGAAGCAGCTAAAGTCAAAAAAAATACAGAGAAGGGTGAGTTTGAAGCAATATAAAAATTGCTTAGTTATTCTCCTAAAGATAGTTTGTTTATGCAGTGACTGCGTCCCAAAGTTTAGCGCGTATTTGTAAGGCTTCAATAGATGCTAGTTCTGCTTCCTTCCACTTTACAGCGTCGTCTCCGCAAAGCTCTGAAACCATCTCTAATGCAAGATGGCTATGATGACCGCCATCCACTTCTATATGTCGCTCGATATAATATTTAAAAATGGATACTTTATCTGGTGCTTCAGCTACTAACTTTTCTAGTAAGCGTGTAAACATATCTGGAATTAAATCCTCTCTCCCAAAAGTAAACACAGCCGCTTGCACATGCGCTGGTGCATGATTCACTATTTTAAATGTAAAATTCAAAAATTCTTTTACAGAATCGGCGCAATTCAATTGTTGAATGGCCGCTTCTATAGTCTTACCTGACTGAAGCGCAAGCATCAAGCTTTCTATGCCACTTGTAGACGCCCCCATTTGACGCATCGCTTGTTGATATAATTCAAAATGACTGATACGATTATCAAAAGCATCTACATCGGATTCTTCTCCCAACACGATTTCATTGATTAAATACCTTGTATTCGCAGATCCAAACGGCACCCAAGGCGTTTGCACGCAGGTTAATTTTTGTTGTAAGGATTTTAGTAAACTCATAAAATCCCATACTGCAAACACATGTACTTCTGCAAATTTTTGCAATTGAGCCAATGTTTGTATCTGATGGTAGACAGGATGTTGTAATAACTTTGCTCTACTTGGCTCTATGGCTATTTTTAATTGCTGGATATGTTGATTCATACAGGGTTTTGAAGAGCGCAAAGTTAAGTAAATATGAAAATATAGCAAATGCTGTTTAACCAATATTATTTTAGTACCTTAATACTTAAACTAATAACAAAAAGGGTATGCTACCATCCAATGAGCGTATCTTTTATTAAGTCAAATCCTGTAAAATAAATTGTATGTTTAAAATAATATCTAGCCTTTTATTCATCCTGCTCATGAACATATCCAACGCACAAGAAACAAAAATTATTGCACATCGTGGTGCATGGCAAGAGTTTAACTTACCAGAAAATTCAATTGCTTCTTTAGAAAAAGCGATTGCACTTAAATGTGATGGTGCAGAATTTGATGTGAGAAGAACAGCAGATGGCGTGCTAGTTGTGAACCATGACCCTGTTTACTATGGTGATACCATTCAAACCAATACTTACGCTTTTTTAAATAGAAACAAGTTGTCGAATGGAGAGTCCTTGCCCACATTAGAAGATTATTTTTTAAAGGGCACGCAAGACAAGCACAAAACCTTAATGATTTGTGAAATCAAAGCAGCAATTAAAGATAAAGAACAAGACTATTTAGCAACTATTGAAACCTTAGCCTTAGCAAAAAAATTAAACATCGAAAAGCGCATTGTCTATATTAGTTTTAGCAAAGACATTCTTTTATGGATAAAAGAAAAACAGCCAAAAGCTACAGTATTGTACCTGGAGTCTGACATGACCATTGATGCTGTAGTACAAAATAAATTTGATGGTATTAATCTACATTATACCTCGTTTAAAATGAATAGTCAGTTAAGTGCAACTGCTAAAAATGCAGGATTGAAAATTGGTAGCTGGACTGTGAATGAATTATCCGATTTAGCTATCTTACAAGAACAAGGTGTAGAATGGATTACAACCAATCAACCTCAACAATTTCAAAAACAATTAAAGGTAGTCAAGCAATAAATAAATTAAAAGCAAAATTGGATTATTTATACCTCGTATCAATCAGGTATTGGATCTTCCAGCCTTCTTTTAATTTAACTAGCTGAAAACTATTGACGCCCTTGTGTGAATATTGCCCCTTATAATAAAAGGTATAAGGCGTCCATACTGTAGCCATTAAGGGGTCAATTTGTATTGCGCCAAATTCAATTCTTTCATCTAATGCATTGGGTGTTTGTTTACCAACACTTTGAATAAAATCATTGATAGACTCCGTTTTAATGGTTGCACCTTCTGGTTTATTAACAATTGTTTGAAAAATAACTTTATCTGAAAAACAAGTTTTTAAAAAACTTGTATCTGCTTGTAGCATGGCATGAAACATATTTTGAATCACTTTTTTGACTTCCTTTTCAGAAGCATCAGATCCAGTTGCATTTGTAGTTTGTGCAATTAAAGTAGTTTGCGTTGTAAACAGTATACAAATAATATATAGGATTGATTTTTTCATATTTAAAGTTTTTGAAAGTTAAGTGCATGTTATTTCGGCAAAGCCGTCAATACTAATTTTAAGAATCCGTCAATTGATTTGTCATCCATCCATTTGATGACTGCAACAATATCGTTCTCCTTATCAACATAAATTGCATTGGTGCCATTACCAATATGCGCAAAGGCAGTTGCTGGCGCAGAGGGATACATTTTTTTATCCGTGTTTAAAAAATAATTCATAAAGCCATAGCCCGTATTTGCTGTAGTTGGTGTCTGTGATTTTTTGATCCAATCCTCTGCGATAATTTGTTTGCCATTCCAATTGCCTTTTCTCAAAGTAAGCAATCCAAATCTAGCCATATCATACGCATTGATAAACAAACCACCACCAAAATGCCCACCACCACTCACTGACTGAATCATTTTGCCATCTAATACAATCCATGCATTTTTATAGCCAGTCCATGCCCATGTATTGGATGCACCAATAGGTTGCATTATTTGTTCTCTGAGTACTTCTGGCAAAGGCTTTCTCCAAACTGTGGTAGCAGCTAATGCCAAAGCGTTGACCCTAGTGTCATTGTATTTATACACCGTGCCTGGTTCAAAACGTTTTCTTGTAGTCCACTCGTCTGGTTTATCAGAAGGTCTATCTGCCCAATCTGGCTTGCCCCATAAAACACCTTCCCAATCGCTTGTTTGTCTTAATAAATGATTCCAATTTATTTTTCTGTTGTGTTCGGTATCAAATGGGTATATAAATGAAGTTTGAGTGATGGGATTTTGATCTATCGTAGTAGTCACATTTGTCAATTCAATGGGTGGCATATAAGTGGCTACTTTATCTTCGATTGAACGAATCAACCCTTTTTCTACAGCTAAACCAACCACAGTAGACAACATGCTTTTAGTAACACTGTTCACCATCTCCACCGCATGTAGATCACCCCATTCTGCAATAATATATCCTTTGTACACAATGATACCCGCAGCAGGACCACGGCTTGCCATTGGCCCAATAGGATCTGAAAAAGGTTCTTTCCCAAATTGCATGGCTTGTGAAAGCATTAAATTTTTTGGAAATTTTGTTTCATGCGTTAATGCATATTGAATCGCTTGATGGATCAAATTACTATCTATGCGTAAACTAGTGAGTGTTTTTCTTTCCCAATTGTCTGCAGGAGGAAAATAAGTTTGTATTTGTGCACTTGCAGTGACACCAATACAAAGTAAAAAAAGTACAAATTGCTTTTTCATATAATCAGAAGTCTTTTAATTATTTTAGTTGCGAGGTATCCACTCTAGTTGGGGTGTCTTTTCCTGCAACAATGGAACCAGCACTTAAAGCAATTGCTTTGATAATTTCATTCATATTGTCTAAGTCTAAAGTCTCTATTTGATCGGATGCTTTGTGGTAATTTGGTTCTGAATCCATTTTTGAAGTAGAGATGGTATGCGCCGCTACACCCAATCTAGCAAGTGTTGCATTGTCTGAACGGTAAAATAAATTTTGTTCTGTATAAGGATCTGGATAAAATTTAAAGCTGGACCCCTCTAAGTTTTTTTGTAAAATAGCCCCCATATTGGTCTTGTCAAACCCAGTGATATAGGCACTATTCTTGCCCCACTTACTTTCTGTGCCAATCATTTCAATGTTGAACATCGCAACCACATTAGCTGGATCCAATTGCTTTGAAAAATATTGTGCACCATATCCGCCTACTTCCTCTGCTGTAAAAGCTGCGAATAAAATAGTGCGTGCATTGTTGTTAAGTGCTTTATAATATTTTGATAACATAATCATGGCAGTTGTTCCTGCAGCATCGTCGTTGGCACCATTGTAAATAGAATCTCCATTAATCATATTTTTTGAATTAACACCTATATGATCATAATGACCAGAGAATATTACATATTTATTTGGCAAAGTTTTTCCTGGAATCATGGCCACCACATTTGCTAATTTCATAGACTCAATTTGATGACTCGCTTGTAGCTCATATTTCACTGGGATTGTATTGGTCAAAATAAAAATGATGGAAGCTTGATTGGAAGCTAAATTATTTTTAAAGCGGACTAATCTTGCAAAGTTTTGTGTGTGTGACTCGTCTACTAGTACAATCGTTTTTTGGTTTGCGCCAATCATTTTTGCTGCTGCCTGATTTAAATTTTCTCCTGCTGCTATTTTTGATACAGCATATCCAGAAGCTTCCGTAATGTTGATTTCTGGTTCTATAGTAACTACAATCACTTGCTTGGTATCAATATTGGCGCCATTGATACTTGCAGACAAGCTGATGAATTTTGGTCTATTGATAGAAAATGATTGTAAGAAATTATTATCTCCTTTTAAAGACTTTAGTCCTGAGGCTTCAAACTCTTTGGCTATAAACGCAGCAGCTTTATCAATGCTTGGACTAAAAGTTCTTCGACCTTCCATTTCGTCCGAAGCTAAAACACGCTCTATCCTTTCTGTTTCTGACTTGGTGATTACTTTATCAATAGATTGACTTATTCCTAAACATGGGATTATCAATGTGATACATATTAATTTAATCATTTTCATATTGTATATTATTAGAATTGCTTTAAAGATAATTTCATTTTCAATGCAAATAAAAAAAATGTGGACAGAGAAAAAAGTAAACCTTTTAAACTTTTGAATTTGATAATTGTCTAAATTGCTAACAAATAATTTGCATGCCGCTAAGCCCAATTTCTAGCAGTTTAGGACTTGAAGTCTACAAAGGTCCTTGGACTAAGCAAACGACGACTCATTTATTAAATAGAGTGCTTTTTGGCGCTAAGCATGCGGAAATACAACAATTTTTAGCAAAGGGACTGAATGCTTCCGTAACAGCTTTACTCAACCCAACAGATCCTCTTCCTAGTCCTCCCCTCAATGAATACAATACAGCCACTGTCATTGATCCAACTGTTCCTCCAGGAACTACTTGGGTCAACCAACCAACCAATGACGGCACCATCAACAGCTATAGAAGGTCTAGCTTAAAAAAATGGCTTACTGGGGTGATGATTCATCAAGACATAAGTGTTAGAGAAAAAATGACCTTGTTTTGGGGTAATCATTTTGGAACAGAAGCGGATACCATTTCATTTGGCAATTATGTATATCAACATCATGATATTTTAAGAAAAAATGCACTTGGGAATTACAAAACAATGGTGAAAGCAGTGACCATTGATCCTGGTATGTTGAGGTACTTGAATGGTTTTCTTAATTCTGCAAATGCACCAGACGAAAACTATGGCAGAGAATTACAAGAACTGTATACTGTTGGAAAGGACAATGCAGTTCAATTTACTGAATCAGACGTGAAAGCAGCTGCAAGAGTATTAACTGGATGGCGTATCAATGCTAGCTTCAATACTTATTTTGATTCAACAAGACATGATACAGGCAGTAAGCAATTTTCTAGCTACTATAATAATAAAGTAATTACAGGAAAGTCAGGTGCTGCAGGGGCTGGCGAAACTGACGAATTGATAGACATGTTGTTTGCAAAAGAAGACATGGCAAAATATATCTGCAGAAGAATTTACAGATGGTTCGTATTTTATTATATTGATGCCACAGTAGAAAAAAATATCATTACGCCTTTAGCTACTATTTTTAAAAATAACAATTTTGAAATTAAGCCAGTATTGACTGCGCTTTTTAATAGTGCGCATTTTTATGACCCCTTGTACATTGGATGTCAAATCAAAAGTCCGATTGACCATGTCATTGGCACTTTGCGTAAAACCAATGTCGTTTTTCCAAATGCAGTTACAGATTATGCAGACGCCTACTTGCACTTTAATAATATGGTTGGTCAATTAACCAGTTTTGGACAAAACCTTGTAGACCCGCCTAATGTGGCTGGATGGCCAGCCTATTATCAATCACCTGAATTTGGTGAATTATGGATCAATGCTGATACACTTCCAAAGCGAAATAAATTTACCGACTTGATGATTGAGACAGGCTATACCAGGAACGGTAAAAAGGTCATCATAGATTTAATCCCTTTTGCAAAAGCTGTTTCCAGCAGTCCATCTAATCCCAATCAATTGATTCAAGATTTATTTGATCTTTTAATTTCAACCGAAATAGATCAAACGATCAAAGACAATTTAAAAAAACAAATTTTATTAAGCGGGCAAACTTCTGATTACTACTGGACAGAAGCTTGGAATAGCTATCAGTCTAATCAAAGCACAGTTAACTTTAATTTGGTAAATACCCGATTAAAAGCACTTGTAAAATATATTATGAACCTGCCAGACTATCAATTAAGTTAAATGAAAAGAAGCACTTTTTTACGCAATAGTCTTGCAGTATTAACGCCTACAGTCATTAGTGGTAATCCAATACATGTGTTAAACAACCACAGCATGGTTGAACCAGAAGTATTAGCGAATGTAAACAATGATAGGGTGCTAGTGATTATTCAATTGAATGGAGGGAATGATGGACTAAATACCGTATTACCAATCAATCAATATGGAGCCTACTATAATGCAAGGACTAATATTGCCATCCCCGAAAAAAAGATACTGGGTTTAAATGGATTTGATGGAACCGGATTACATCCATCCATGACTGCCATGCAAAGATTATTCAATGACGGACAGCTTGATGTTGTTCAAGCAGTAGGCTATCCTCAGCCAAATTTTTCACATTTTAGAGCAACCGATATTTGGATGAGTGGCTCTGATAGCACCCAATATTTAAATACTGGATGGGTTGGGCGTTTTTTAGATAACAATTATCCTGGCTTCCCAGACAATTACCCAAATGAAGTAGATACAGATCCTTTAGCCATTCAAATTGGTTCAATTACTTCACTCACTTGTCAGGGCCCAATCGTCAATATGGGTATGAGTATTTCTGATCCAAGCGCATTTTATAATTTATTTGATGCGAGTGATCAAGCCGTTCCCAATACCAATGCGGGGTATGAATTAAGTTTTATCAGAAGAATTTCAAAGCAGACTAATAAATATGCTACACGCATTAAAGCAGCATCTGACGCTGTGAAGCAACAAGTCACTTATCCCAACTCAAGTCTTGCCAATCAATTAAAAATTGTATCAAGACTCATTAAAGGAGGATTGAAAACAAAAATTTATTTAGTGAATTATGGTGGATTTGATACGCACGCTGGTCAAGCTGTGACAACAGATACAACCACTGGTTCACATGCGAATTTATTAGGTGCAGTATCTGAGGCCATCGGTGCTTTTCAGAATGATATTAAAAATCAAGAGATTGAAGATAGAGTCATAGGCATGACCTATTCAGAATTTGGAAGAAGGATTAAATCAAATGCGAGTGGTGGAACAGATCATGGTGCCGCAGCCCCATTATTCTTATTTGGTAAAAATGTAAGAGGTGGTGTTTTTGGTGAAAATCCAACGATACCTGCAAATGTAACAGTGGGTGATAATGTACCTTATCAATATGATTTTAGAACCATTTATAACTCCATTTTAAAAAACTGGTTTTGTGTTAAAGAAGCGGACAATCAAGAAATCATGCTCAAGCCTTTTGGAACTTTAAACTTAATCAATGCAAGTTGTGCAGCAGAAATAAAAAGTCCTGTATTTGAAAAAAACACAATGATTATTGCTTATCCAAATCCGTTTTCAAATCAATCAAGAATAGAATTTAAAACGGAGGGAGGACACACTTTAGTTCAATTACTTGATACTTCTGGCACGGTCATTAAATTACTGGTAGATGCAACATATAGCTATGCTGGCATAAATAGCGTCACATTGATTGGTAGCGATTTAAAGTCAGGTGTGTATTACATTAGAATTCAAAATGGAATACATCAATATGTTAAGACCATCATTAAGCTATAAAGTGAAAGTCGAATTGTTTTAAACTTTATGAATTCTTTTTGGTCTAACTTCAACACGCATGACAGACCAAGCACTCATCATACAATTTCAAAACGGCGATGCAAAAGAGCCCGCATTTACGCAACTATTAAAGAGGCATCGCGAAACTGTATTTTTTCAAATTAAGAAAATGGTGCTCGAGCATGCAGATGCAGATGATATTGCACAAGCTGTTTGGATTAAAGTTTGGAACAAGCTGGATGGATTTAAGCAAGAAAGTGCCTTTAGCACATGGCTTTTTAGGGTAGCCTATAATGAGACCTTAAATTTTATAGCCCAGAAAAAACGTTTGAAAACGAACAGTACACAAAATGAGATGGACCATAGTTTAGAACACCCATCTACCCAAAATGCCTTAAAAGAAACTGCCATCCAGATTAAATTAGAACGTGCTATTGCAGAATTGCCTGAAAAACAGCGATTTGTATTTATGTTAAGGTATTATGAGGCCTTTGACTACGAAAAAATAGCCTCTATTACTGGTACAACCGTCGGTGGAGCTAAGGCTAATTATCACCAAGCTGTAAAAAAAATGACCGAATTGCTCCAACAGGCTTAAACCTTTGACCAAACAATGGGTCTAATTAACGATATGAACGATATGGAAAACGAATCAATTTCAAAAAATTTAAAAGAAGCCCTTAAAAGCTTTGAATCAAGAACCATGCAGGTGCCTGCGGGGTATTTTGATCAATTTGAACTGGACTTAATGCAAAAAATTAAAGCAGAAGGACAAGCGCCACAAAAAGCGCGTATTATTTCTTTATTTTCAAATCAAAAAAAGTATTTGGTTGCTGCAAGTTTAGTTTTTGCCATTGCAACTGGATACTTATTTTTTAATAAAGCAGAAAATACAACAACTCCAATAGCTAAAGTGGAAATAATTAACATTGAAACTCTACCTGATGAATTGATCGAAGCTTACGTTAACAACAATGAACTTGTAGCTGAAGTAGAATGGAATAGCGCCATTGAAGCTACTGGAACTAATTTGATATCAATCAATAATTAAAAAAATTTAAAAAATAATTACCAAATTATTTTAAACTATTCCAAAATAAATTCGTCTAAATTTCAAATAACCATTTTATGAAAAAAATATTATGCCTCTTTAGTTTTATTGTAACTGTTTTTGTTGCACAAGCACAAGGTCGACCAATGAATGGTCAAAACAGACCACCTATGCGTGATAGACAAGGTATGGAGATGCCACCACCACCTCAAAGACCAATGACAAAACAACAAAGAGAAAAATTAGAATTATTTAAAATTCAATTCGTCACAAAAAAATTGGACCTGACTCCTGCAGAAGCAGAAAAATTTTGGCCGCTGTACAATGAACAAAAAGATGCGAGCCAAAGTTTGATGCAAACAGCAAAAGAAGACGAGATCGCATTTCAAGAAGCAATGCTTACAATAAGAAAGAAGTTTAAAAAAGACTTAATGCCAATTTTAAAAACAGAAGAAAGAGTGAACCTGGCTTTAAAAGTAGACAGAGAGCTTTTAAATAAAATGCGCAACGAAATGATGCGCAGAAAAAGACCAATGTAATTAGTTTATTTTTGTTTGGATTTGAGAGCACTAGCCGGGGGGCTGGTGCTCTTTTTTATTTTACAAGTTCTAGATGGTATTCTTGAATCAATGCAGGATTTTCCGGACTTAAAGTAAAACTTAATTTTAAACTTTGTCTAACGCCTTCCAAAATACAATAGCCTCTTAATTGATTCTCTGCAATCATTTTTCCAAATGATTTGATGGTTCCTGCACGTTCAAATAATTGTTTGGCTTCCGCTTTTAACTCATCCAATAAATAGTCGTCAAAAAAGTTTTCTGCAAAAATAGCTGGTATATTTTCCCAGCTAGGGATAATTTGTAGCAACTCTTTTTGGCGTTGTTCAAGTATTGGAGAAACTGAAACCATTCTTGGTCGAAGCTTTGCGATTTTAACTAAGGTATCTAAAACAATCAAGTTCATTTTGGAAGTTGGTGCATAGGTATGGTTGGCAAAAAAGATCACACCCAATCCATATTCTGGTAAAAAACGCCAATTGCTGCCAAAACCTGGAAGGCCTCCACTATGCCCAATACTTGTTTTTGCTTCTGCATCATGCATCCAATTTAATCCATAACTATAACTAGATGTAGTTGCGAGTTTTTTTCCAGATGGAAATTGATAATTTGGATTTAGATCAATGAAAGTATAAGGCTGATGCATTTCTCTCACGGTGCTTCTCTTAATCACTTTGTTTTCTGTTTCGTTACGCTCTGGCCATGCAGCTTGATGCAGTGCAACATATTTTGCAAAATCATCTATAGAAGTAATCATTCCGCCCATGGCGCCATAAATACCGTCTTTTAATAAAGGCACATTCACCCAATTGCCTTTGATGGTACGATAGCCTTTGGCTAAATTTTCTTTGGAGATGGTCCTGTATTCGTACGTGGTATGCTTCATGCCTAAAGGATCCAAAATAGATTGCTTAATGTAGGCATCGTAAGTTAAACCTGATACCTGATGTATGATATAACCCAGCATCGCAAAACCAAGATTACTATATTCATAATAGGTCCCTGTTGTATTTGAAAATGAAAGCCCTTTTGCAATCAAAGCAATCAGATCTGCTTCTGAATCATCTAATTGTCTATCTCCCCATGGATTGTCTTCGGGGAAGCCAGCCTGATGTGACATTAAATGACGAATAGTAATAGGTGCACCATCCTTAGTCAATACCTGACCCTTCATAGCAGGAATATATTGTTCAATGGGATCATCCAACTTTAATTTTCCAGCATCTCTTAATTGCAGGATTGCCATAGTGGTAAAGCTCTTGGACATAGATGCAATCCGGAACATGGTCTGGTCATTTGCAGGAATTTTATCTTCAATATTCGCCCATCCATCTGCTTTTTTAAATAACAATTCTCCATCTAACACAATGGCAAAAGCATACGCCGGGAAATGGTGCTTAAGGGCATAAGCTTGATATAAATCAGCCACTATTGGCATCGCGGCTTCTAGTTTTGCCTTTCTATTTTCATCTGCAAATACAGCAGGTTTAAACTGATTGGTGGTTTGAGCATATCCATTGATGAACATCAATGGAGCAAACAATAAAGTTGTAAATAGGGCTGTTTTCATAATCATGTATTCATCACAAATTAGGTTAAAATTCAAAAAAATATATTAATTTTCTACACTCAATATATACATTATGCGCAAACAACTTTTTTTAGCATTACTAGCCTTGCCTCTTTTGATTTTTGGTCAACAAAAAGCAAATTATGATCTAGCCGCAAGATTTTCTCCAAAGAAATTGGACAAGATGATTTTCTCCTTATCTGTTGATCCTCATTGGTTAAAACAATCTAATAAATTTTGGTATACCTACGAAACAAGTGAAGGAAAACAATGGATGATTGTAGACCCAGTAAAAAATGAAAAGAAGTCTATGTTTGATAAAGATCAAATTGCTGCTGCATTAACAAAAATTATCAAAGATCCATTTGATGCACAACATCTTCCTATTGACTCTTTAAAGTTTATTAAGGATGAGAACTGGATTCAGTTTGAAGTAAAAAGTAGCCTTGAAATAGATAAGCCAGGTGCTAAAAAAGATGCGAAGGCAGAAAAAGTTAAAAAAGTATTTTACTTTGAATACAACCTGAATACGGCACAATTAAACGAATTAGTTGGATTTGCTAAGCCAAAGAGAAAACCAAGCTGGGCCAATATGGCACCTGATCAATCTAAAGTTGTTTTTGGACGTAACTATAATCTTTATATGATGGACAAAGCAAATTATGAAAAAGCTTTGCTCAACGAAGAGGATAGTACCATTGTTGAAACCGCTATTACAAAAGACGGTATACAAAATTTTGGATGGCATAGCGAAGGTGGCGAAACAAATGTAGATGCAGAGAAAAACAAAAACAAAAGAAAGCCTGTTGGTGGTTATTGGAGTGAAAATAGCAAGCAGTTTGCAATTGTAAAAGTAGACAACAGAAAAGTAAAAGATTTATGGGTAATCAATAGCATTGCAGATCCAAGACCAACGCTTGAAACCTATAAGTACTGGATGCCAGGTGAGAAAGAAGCACCGGTAGATCATTTAATGTTGGTAGACATGGTGAACTATACCAATAAAGAAATCAATGTATCGCTTTATAAAGATCAAGAGATTGATATGTGGAATAAGTCAGCTGCTACAAATGCTAGAGATGATGAATTCAGGCCAATGATTTGGTTAGGAACCAATGAGCAATTATACCTTGCTAGAACAAGTCGTGATTTAAAAAAGATTGACCAATGTGTGGTGAATACAACCACTGGAGAAGTAAAAGTAGTGGTAGCTGAATCATTGAATACTTCTATAGAAATTAAGAAGCCAGAATTAATTAAAAATGGCGCTGAACTAATTGAATGGAGTGAGCGTGATGGATGGGCACATTTGTATTTATATGATGGTCAAGGAAATTTAAAAAATCAAATTACACAAGGTGCATGGCATGTAGAGGCGGTGATTGGTGTAGATGAAGCTAAAAGAGTGGTTTATTTTTCTGCAAATGGAAAAGAATCAATGACTGGTGGTGGTAAAGAAGACCCTTACTATATGCATTTGTATAAGATCAATTTGGATGGCTCTGGCCTGCAATTATTAAATGCAGGAAATTTTGATCATAGTTTTAGTGTGAATGATAACAATACCTATTTCGTCAATACCGCTTCTAGAGTGAATACCACTCCAGTATCTAGCTTACATAGCGCTGACGGAAAGAAATTAATGGATTTGGAAACTGCAGATTTAAGAAATCTAATGGCTACAGGTTATAAATTTCCTGAAACATTTAAGATTAAAGCAGACGATGGTATCACCGATTTATATGGTGTAATGTATAAGCCTTATGATTTTGATAGCACTAAAAAGTATCCAATTATTGAGTATGTATATCCTGGTCCTCAAACAGAGTCTGTAAACAAGTCTTTCAGCAAAGGCATGGATCGTATTGATAGATTGGCTCAACTAGGATTTGTAGTGGTAACAATGGGTAACAGAGGTGGCCATCCTGCAAGAAGCAAATGGTACCATAATTATGGCTACGGTAATTTAAGAGATTATGGACTTGCCGATAAAAAAGCGACTATCGAACAATTAGCGGATCGATTTAGCTTCATCGATAGAAACAAAGCGGGTATTCATGGTCATAGCGGAGGTGGATTTATGAGCACTGCAGCTATGTTGGTTTATCCAGATGTCTTTAAAGTAGCGGTTAGTAATGCAGGTAACCATGACAATAGTGTGTACAATAGATGGTGGAGTGAAAAGCATCATGGCGTGAAAGAAAATATCTCTGAGAAAAGCGATACCAGTTTTAGTTATATGATTGATAAAAATCAAGACTTAGCTAAAAACTTAAAAGGAAAATTATTATTAATTCATGGTGAGATTGATAACAATGTACACCCAGCCAATACCTTAAGAGTGGTGAATGCTTTGATTAAGGCCAATAAGCGCTTTGATATGTTGATTTTACCAACGCAAAGACACGGATTTGGAGACATGAATGAATACTGGTTCTGGAGAACTGCCGACTATTTCTCTAAATATTTATTAGGAGATAACACAGAGCGTTCTGTAGATATTGACGAATTAAATAGAGATGTAGAGCGCAAGAAATAAAAAGCTTAATTATAACTATCCAATTAAATTGATAGTTTCATAAAACAGATTAGCGATAAAAAAACGCCCCGAATTCGGGGCGTTTTTTTATTTCAATAATTTTTCACATTTTTTCCAATAGCCAAAAAAGCTAGGATAATAGCCATTGACTTGAGGAAACAACCAATCACGTTCTTCGCGTATGCCTTGATAATGCTTGGTTGTAGGGTGTTCTTTAAAATATATAATAGGTTTGCTTTTTTCGGATTGTGTATCTTCAACTGATGCATTTGTACACATTGAATTTGTTTGTAATACTTGATTTAGATCTTCAAAGTTTCCGATGAAAATTTGTATGCCCGAAATATTGGTCTTCGCTAAATCAATTACAAATTGTAACACTTTTTCTGTAATAGGAAATTGATTAAAATGATTGGGTTCAAGTAATAAAATTCGATTCACTGAAACCTCTGCATGCCAGAGCGGATCTAGATTAAAACTATTATAAATGCAAAAAGGCTGACTGAGCAATACTTGATTGATATCAAATATTTGAGGTAGGTTTATCTCTTGAATGTTTTTTAAAATAGTATTGGTGTCGATATCAAAATTTTGCGCTAACGGATCTGACCATTTTGCAGCATGATTTGGTTTAATTTGACCATCTACGTTATAAATAGCTTCTGTTAAATTTTCATATTCAGTATCTAAAAAACTACCCTCCTGTTTTGTATTGGTGTACTTATTGATATTGTCTTGATTGGCGATGTATTTTTTACTACTGAATGTACCTGCTACCCATTGCCAACTTAAAAAATTCGCAGCAGGATCATGGTCTAATAAATGGGCATACATCCACTTTGCACCAGGCAGCCAAGCTGCTTTAAAAATATTTGAATGCAACATGGAAAGATACATTCTTAGATGATTGTGCAAATAACCTGTATCATACAATTGAGTAATTGCATGATCAAGCGCATGGATGCCCGTATTTGCATTGTGCATAGGTGCCGGCAATTGTTCTAAAATAACGTCTGTTTGAGCTGACTTTAGGTCTTGTAAAATCAAATCCCCTTGATGCTGCCAAACTCTTTGAAAGTACTCACGCCATGCCATTTGTTGCATAAAGCCAATCCATTCTTGATAACTGTGCTGCTCTTTAAGCTGCGCCATCACCAATACCGGACTCAGGAACCCCCTAGAGATATAGGGCGACCAGCTAGTCACTGCACCATTGATATAATTCCTTGTGGCATGGTATTTACCGGGTTGATAAGCTTTGACCTGCTGTAAAAGCGCAGTGTAACTGATATTCATTGATAGGCATTAATTGTACTAAACAATGAACAATTTTAGCTGTAAAATGTTTAAAATATATGCAGGTACAGCTCGTATTTCCACATCAACTTTTTGATCAGTCTGAATTAGGACCTGATGGTGGCGCTATTTACCTCATTGAATCTGATCTGTTTTTTTTACAATATCAATTTCATCAACAGAAAATTTTATTTCATAGGGCAACTATGAAATATTATGCAGCACAACTTGCTCAAAAAGGATACGATTGTCATTATATAGAAGCCAAAGACCAAAATTCAAAGATTGCTGAATTGGTAAAGATGCTTAAATCTAAGGGTGTTCAAAAAATTAAATTATATGAGCCTTGTGATTACTTGTTAGATCAACAATTAAAAAAAGCTGCTTCGCATTGTGGTATTGAATTAATCTACTTACCTAGTCCCAATTTTTTAAATAATCTACCAGCAAGCATTGAGTTGCTTGGGAATAAGAAAACCTATTTTCAAACAAGTTTTTATACAGAGCAGCGTAAACAAAGAAATATTTTAATTGAAAAAGATGGAAGCCCTGTTGGCGGACAATGGAGTTTTGATGTCGAGAACAGAAAAAAAATTCCAAAGAATACAGCGATACCAGCGATTCATTTTTTTGAGTCCAATCAATTCATAGAAGAAGCAACAGTCTATGTAAAAGCAAATTTTAAAAATAATCCAGGAAAGTCTGAAGCGCCATTTAATACTTCAAAAAAGGACTTGTATTATCCAGTGACACATGCTGATGCAAAAAAAGCAATGGATTTATTCATTACAGAAAAAATTGAGCATTTTGGCATATATGAAGATGCCATGGTTGTGACAGAAAAGACCTTATTTCATAGTGTGCTAAGTCCTTTAATCAATGTGGGATTGATTCAGCCTGCTGAATTTTTACATGCTTTATTAGAAGCTTATCGAAAAGCAAAAGCCCCTATCAATAGTATCGAAGGCATTGTGCGACAAATCATTGGATGGAGAGAATTTGTACAATTAACCTATCGTAAAATTGGTAGTCAACAAAGAACAAAAAATTTCTGGGGCTTTACTAAAAAAATGCCCTCCTCTTTTTACGATGGCACAACCGGAATTGATCCGATAGATATCAGCATCAAAAAATTACTTGAATCAGGTTATAATCATCATATAGAAAGATTGATGGTTTTAGGGAATTTTATGTTGCTCTGTGAAATTGCACCAGACGATGTATACCAATGGTTTATGGAAATGTATATTGATGCTTATGACTGGGTGATGGTACCCAATGTCTATGGTATGTCTCAGTTTGCAGATGGTGGCATGATCACCACCAAGCCCTATATTTGTGGGTCTAATTATTTAATGAAGATGGGTGATTTTCCTAAAGGGGCATGGCAAGCAACTTGGGATGGCTTATTTTGGCGCTTTTTATCCAAGCAGCGTGTTGTATTTTCAAAAAATCCAAGGTGGGCAATGTTATTAAGCACTTGGGATAAAATGCCAGAAGAAAAAAGAGCGACACATTTAAACAACGCAGAAAAGTTTTTAAAAACATTAAAGTAAAAGAAATAGCGCAATGGAAAAAACAGATTTAATCCATACAAGACCAGCAGAGCCTATTTTAAGATCTGAATGGGTCGAAAAAGATAGAGACCGCATTATTGAAATGGCCTGGGAGGACCGTACACCTTTTGAAGCGATTCAATTTCAATTTGGATTGAGTGAAAAAGAAGTGATTGAGTTTATGCGCGCCAACTCAAAGCCTTCTAGTTTTAGAATGTGGCGAAAACGCATGGCTTCCAGAAAAACCAAACATGCTGTATTAAGAAATACGGATGTGATAAGATTTAAATGTAGTCGTCAAAAAACGAGTGGAAATAAAATTTCAAAAAGATAGCGCGATGAATCATCGCGCTATCTTTTTTATTAAGTTTTCAATCCTTATTTTTTAGATTTTATTTTCTTACACCCCTCACTACAATACTGCACTTCGTCCCAACACCTTTCCCATTTTTTACGCCAACTAAATGGGCGTCCACAGGCTTTGCAAATTTTTTCTGGTAAATTTTCTTTTTTTACACCTTTCATATAATGATAACAATTCCCCTTATAAATTGTTGAAGATTGATGCTAATTATTAATCTCCTAGCTCACAATCGGCTGCTGTTCTTTTACCCATTCATTGATGCCTCCGCTATAATTTACAATATTGGTGTATCCTTCTTTAACCAATAAAGAATAGCCTATGGCAGCCCTATCGCCACCTTGACAATGCATAATCACTGGCTTGTCTTTTGGCACTTGATCTAAATTTTGCAATAAGGTTCCAACAAATACATTTTTTGCGCCTGCAATATGTCCGCTATTGAATTCAGCAACACCTCTAATATCAATGATTTCAGCATCATTATTCGTTTTTACTGTATCAATCGAAACCATATTAGATTTTGCTAGAGCTCCAGAATACACTTGGCTAATTTTTGAAGCATCTACAAATCCAAAAATATTATCTAGGCCAATACGCATTAATTTTCTAGTTAGATCGTCCATTTGATTTGGCTCTGCCACTAAAATAAATTGTTCTTCATAAGATATAAACCAACCCATCCAAGTAGCAAATGCATTATTACCTTGAATATTGATGCTTCCTGGAATGAAGCCATTTTGAAACTCTAATTTATTTCTTGTATCAATCACTTTGATACCCTTATCCATAGCAGATTTTAAATCCGCATTCAATAACTCTTTAATGGTTGGCACTTCGGTTAATAAAGGACGATTGACTTTATTCAATTCCTTCATTTTAGCAAAGTACTTAGGCGGTTCAGGTTGGTCAGACAATAAAAATTGTATAAAACCTGCTTTGTCTGCACCATACTGAAATGCCCAGTTTCTTTTTTTCTCATATCCAATTGTAGTGCTTGGTACTGCGCCCAAAGCCTTGCCACAAGCAGATCCCGCACCATGGCCAGGCCATACTTGTATAAAGTCTGGTAGGTCTGTAAACAAATGAATTGAATTATACATTTGTTCTGCTCCAATCTCTTGTGTACCTATTAATCCTGCTGCTTTTTCTAATAAATCTGGACGACCGATGTCTCCTACAAATACAAAGTCACCTGTAAATAACATCACTGGCTCTTTACTAGCAGGTGTATCCGTTAATAAAAAACTAATACTCTCTGGCGTATGTCCAGGTGTATGCAGCACATCGATTTTTAAATTTCCAATCATGACTTCTGTGCCATGCTTTAACCCTTCATGCGCAAATTCGTATTCCCATCCCATTCCACCTTCATCTGATAAGTACATTTTAGCCCCTGTTACAGCAGCAAGTTCACGAGAACCTGTTAAAAAATCGGCATGGATATGCGTTTCAAAAATATGCGTGATTTGCATATTATTTTGTTTCGCAATTTCTATATAGGTATCAATATCACGCTTGGGATCGATGACTGCTGCTACGCCTGCTTTTTGACAGCCAATAAAATAACTAGCTTGAGCTAAGGTTTTGTCGTATACGTGTTGAAAAAACATATTGGTAATTTTTTATTGACCACAAAGATGCGCATTATTAATACTATTATTTGTGATATATATCACAAATTTAAACAATCCTATTTATCTAAAATCCTGTTTTTAAAAAATCCCAAGCTTTGTCATGATTGCTACCTGGAGCTTAATAAAAAACACAATGTAATTAGATAAAGATTTCTCATGGTAGTTCAATCAT
Source organism: Chitinophaga pinensis (assembly GCA_945874755.1). Lineage (GTDB taxonomy): Bacteria > Bacteroidota > Bacteroidia > Chitinophagales > Chitinophagaceae > Sediminibacterium > Sediminibacterium pinensis_B. Next base: position 36,089 of record CAMCHR010000002.1, on the reverse strand, counting down.
TTTTTGATGAATAGTATCCACTCAATTTACAACATTTATAAGATAGTTCTTGGACCATAATAGATTCTTTACTTTTATGATCATTTAATTCTACCCATATTTTTGCTAAAAAATTGGGCAGGTGAGATTTATCACCTATCTTTTATTTTTATACAAGCATATTTGTGTTAAATAATACAACATGGAAATAATTGGCTATTTAGCTTCAATTTTTATTGGTATCTTTCTTGGCTTAATTGGCGGAGGCGGTAGTATTTTAACTGTTCCTGTTTTAGTGTATCTTTTTCATGTTGACCCGGTACAAGCAACTGCTTATTCTTTATTCATAGTTGGATCAAGTAGCCTTGTTGGTGCTTGGCCCAAGTACAAGCAAGGATTTGTACATCTAAAAACAGCCGTCATCTTTGGGATTCCTTCTATAATTTCTGTCTATACCACTAGAAAAATTTTAGTGCCTGCAATACCAACTAACTTGGGTGAATATGGAGGTCTGATAGTCACAAAATCATTAATGTTGATGTTACTGTTTGCTATTTTAATGATCGCAGCATCCTTCTCTATGATTAACTCTAAATCAAGCAAAGAGACTTTTACAGAAGGTGAACAAAAATTTAATTACCCTTTGATCTTAATAGAAGGTGCTTTAGTGGGCTTGCTAACTGGTTTAGTGGGTGCAGGCGGAGGATTTTTAATTATCCCAGCACTAGTGATGTTGAGTAAACTCCCAATGAAACAAGCAGTGGGCACATCTTTGCTTATCATTGCTGCTAAATCTTTGATTGGGTTTACTGGTGATCTTGGCAATAGCACAATCAATTGGACCTTATTATTAAGTGTTACTGCACTTGCTATTGCAGGCATTTTTATTGGCGACAAATTAAGTAAGCGCATAGACGGTGATCAACTAAAAAGAGGATTTGGCTGGTTTGTTTTATTGATGGGTCTGTACATCATAATTCAACAGTTGCTTTTCCCAATAGCGGGCATTCACTAATTAACCAATTGAATTTTACTTTTAAAAAAAGTAAACAATACAGCAGAAATTAATACGCCAATTCCAATTGCAGTTATTCTAGCAAGTATTGGTGCTGCAGGGCCTTGTGCGTTATAAATACCCCATAAAGCCCATGCAACTACTAAAGTAAAAGATACTACTTGAAATTTTATTAACATCACTGCTGCAAGTACAATTGCAATTAAAATCATGACTGCACTCCAATAAACGGGCGCAATATTCAATGCAGTCCATTTATAAGCAACCAATAAAGCCGTGATATTAGCGATGGTGGCAACAGAGATCCAACCTAAGTATACAATAAAAGGTGTTTGTAAAATAAATTTTTGAGTTGTAGTTAAATCATGCGCCATTGTTTTACTTTTCAAAAATAATTGAATGAGCGTGCTTAAAAATAACAACATAATCAGCACAGATAATTCAATTTGTAAATAATGCCAAGCAACAATCCACGCCATATTGAATAAGCAAGTCAATAAAAAATAAGTATTGATGCGCTCAATAAATAAATACGCTTTCGGATATTGTCGGCGCTTAAACGTATAGTAAGTATAGCCAATAGTATAAGATAATAACAATAAATAAATGATACCCCAAATAGAAAAGGTAAATCCGGCTGGCACAAACGCATTGGGATAAAATGCAGAAATCTGGCCAGTATTATATCCATTGATGGGTAGAATATTGGCCAGTGCATTCACTGCAATCACACCAGCAAAAAGAAGCCAGGTGACAATTATTTTCATTTTAAATACTTGTTAAACCAATTGATATGTGCATTATGACGATGTACAATATAACTTGGCACGCGTATGCCGTGGTTTTGATTTGGATAGATGATCAATTCAGTAGGAATCCCTTCTGATTTAAATGCTTGATACATTTGTTCTGCACCAATTACGGGCACATTAAAATCTGCTTGACTTGCCATGAATAAAACAGGTGCTTTAATCTCCTTTACTTTATAGAATGGATAGGACAACGCCTCATATTTTTTAGGATTCTCCCAAGGCTTACCTAATTCATCTTCATATTGAGAAATGTATTGATCAGATCCATACACAGACATCATGAGTGAACTTCCTGCACCACTTACGCCAGCTTTAAAACGCTTATCTGTAGCAATAGTATAATTAGTCAAGATGCCACCATAGCTCCAACCTGCAATTCCAAGTCTATTTGGATCCACAATACCTTCTTTAATTAAATAATCTGCTGCACCAACAATGTCTTTCACTTCCTTATTGCCCCAATCTGCATAAATAGCACTTGTAAATGCCACACCTCTTCCGCTACTTCCTCTGTAATTAACTGTTGCTACAGCATAACCTGCAGCAGCGTAGATTCTAGATGTCATATCAAATGCATAATCATCTTGTGCCACAGGACCTCCATGGATAAACAAAATCAATGGTAAATTTTTTGCTCCGCTATCTGGTAAATGTAAAATACTTGATACGACTGTTCCATCAGATGAAGTAGATTGAAATCCTTTATGGTATCCTTTTTTTAAACTTGCTACAAAAGCATCTTGCAAGTGGGTTAACCTTTTAGTCGTTTTATTTTGATAGCTATAAATTTCATTCGGTGTTTCTAAATTAGCAAATAGCAAAACCATATCGCCCTTGTCATTCATATCCATCGAACTATACACCCCCATTTCATTAGTTAATAAAGTTGGCTGTTGTGTTTGAATATTAAATTGTACCAAATTTTGTTTTCTGTCATCTTCAATTAAAGACAAAATGGACTGACCATCTATGGACCAAGCAATAGAAGAGAATGAACGATCATAATTTTTTGAAACAATTGATATAGTTTTCGATTTAAGATCATAAATACCTAATTGTGTAATGTCATACATATCAAAATTTCTTTCTGAACTAGATTGTATAAATGCAATTTTAGAATTATCTGGGCTAAATACTGGACTAGTGTTAGCGCCTTTATAATTCGTTAACTGCAATGGTGTAGCGCCTTTTGTAAGTTTTAATAAAAACAAATCCGTATTAGAATTCTTGTCAGGATTTTCTGAAACATTGCTCACGTAAGCAATCATAGAATCGTCTGCACTAATAGCAACACTCGACTCATTGTAATTACCGCTTGTTAATGTATCTAATTTTTTTGTTGCCATATCAAATAAATAGATATGTGTTTTACGATTATCTAAATAACCCTCGTTGTCTTGTTTGAATTTGTACCTAGTCATTTCATATGGTGTTCTAATTTTAGACTTTGCAGTATCCGCGTAGTTAAAATCTTTCACGACTACAATCATTTTTTTACCGTTATTAAACCAAACATAATCATTAATCTCTCCTTTAATATTAGTTAGCTGAACGCCTTCTCCGCCACGACGATCCATTAGAAATACTTGTGAACCATAGTCCTCCTCTTTTCCCTTCGTTAAATAAGAAATGTATTTTCCGTCAGGGCTCCATTGGTAATTGCCAACGCCCTTGGTTTGTTCAGTTAATGTGATGGTCTCTTTTCCATCAGACGACATCATGTATAATTTTGACACTGATCTATCTTTTGCAGCATCAATTTTTGATTGGCTATACAAAATCCAACTTCCTTCTGGAGAAATTTTAGGTCTTGAAACTGCTTCCATTTTATAGACATCAGTTGGCACTTGTGCGATTGCCAAAGTGGAAATAAAACCGAAAATTAGTGGGAATAAGATTTGCTTTTTCATAGCTGGCAAAATTTAAATTTTAGTAAGAGTCTAATTTACTAAATAAATCCTTGCAGATAGCAAGAAAAAGAAAGGCGGTATAGAAATACCGCCTTTTAAAGTCAATTTATTGCTTCAAAGTAGGATAAACAATACCCAATTGTTCTAAATAAGTTCCAAACTTACTTGGATCGTAATAGAATTTTTCAAGTTGGCTTCTATAAGTGCCTTGAATTTCTTTATTCAAATGAATTGCAGGAGGGTCGTCTTTAGTAATGAAAGGAATATACTGCACCTCTTTAGTTTGTACTTCTTTAAAATATTTTTTAGCATCTGCCACTAGACTAGGCTTGGTAAACAAATCCAATAAAGTCATGGCTGTAGCTTCTGCACCCACCAAGGAGCCCTTGTGCGCAATAGGTGTTGCCATGGCAATCGCATCTGCCCAATGGTGTCCTTTTGTGCCTGGAATATTCGCTGGATACCTTAAAACAATGGTTGGCAGGTTCCAAGAGATATCTGCAATATCATCAGATCCTCCACCCCATGAAAAAGCAACCGAACCTTTCAAAGTATCAATACTCGTTTTTAATCCATCAATGGGATTGCCTTGTTGGTCTTTCTTTGGCGCTTCTACCAAGGCTTGTACGCCCTTCGCCAATGCAATGTCTTTTTCATCCCAAGTAGGCATACCTACTTTTTTTATATTCGCATACATCGCTTCTGCAAGTGGTTTATTAAAATGACCAGGCCATGCAGTGCCTAGCATTTGATGTGTCATTTTTGTATTCGTCATCATCGCTGCACCTTCTGCAATTTTGATACCTGATTCATAATTCATTTTAATATCCTCATAGGTACGCTCTCTAAAATAATACCATACACTTGCTTTACTTGGTACCACATTCGGCTGGTCACCTCCGTCTACAATAACATAGTGCGATCTATTGGTTGGCTTAAGATGTTCTCTTTTAAAATTCCATCCCACATTCATTAATTCTACCGCGTCCAAGGCGCTTTTTGCTCTCCATGGTTGACCTGCAGCATGAGCGGCTTCTCCTTCAAAATCAAAACGCACACTCACTAAACCATTGCCACCATTATCACCATAGCTAGAAGTAAAATCACCACTCACATGCGTGAAAATACAAGCATCCACATCTTTAAAATAACCATCACGCACATACCATGCTTTTGTTCCAACTAATTCTTCGGCAATACCAGGCCAAATTAAAATAGTACCTGGTAATTTTTCTCGCTCCATTAATTCTTTCATTGCAATCGCTGCATAAATGATCACAGCTTGTCCAGAATTATGGCCCTCGCCATGACCGGGTGCGCCTTCCACAATTGGTGCTTTGTAAGCTACGCCTGGTTTTTGGGAGGCTTTAGGAATACAATCCACATCACTTCCCAATGCAATCACTGGTGAACCAGTTCCCCACTTAGCCATCCACGCAGTAGGCACATTCGCAATACCATTTTCTACCGTAAACCCATTTTTTATCAAAATAGATGTAATATATTTAGAGGTTTCAACTTCTTGAAATCCTAATTCAGCAAAACTAAATATTTGATCTACCATCACTTGTACTTCTTTGGACTTCCCCGCAACAGTCTGCATAAGGGTTTGCTTTAATGCAGCTAAATCTTTTTCGGTGTATTTTTTTTGCGCAAAAATGGGCAAAGAAAAACTTAATAAACAAACACATACTACAATGCGTCTTATAAAATGAATTGGCATAGTAAATTTTTATAATGATGATACAATAAATTTGAAGACATAAGATACAAAAAAAATCTCCTATCTAAAAAGATAAGGGACCAATATTTTTATAAATGGCCGGATTATTTTGATGCCATTTATTGAAAGTATAAATACGCTAAAAATAAGTATCAAGAATGACTAGGTTTAACCAATGGGTCATCTTAAATCAATCTTATTTTACTTCCTCATCCTATTACAATTACTTGTTACTCAATTGTATGGACAGCAACTACCTTTAAAGACATTTAGTCTTGCTGGTTATAGTTTTATGTCTTCTAATGTGGATGGCTTGCAGATGGATTGGCGGCTTGATCTTGGACTGACCAATATGTTGCTCGATCAATCCAATAGCTATCATTTTACTGCAGGTTTTTTACAACCAACTATGAATCGTTTTGCCAATGATGGGATTTGGGGAAAGTACAATCCTAGTATAGAACTAAAAAATACATTTTCTGGAGATGCTATTGTACTGTTTTCAAAAGAGCCAGATCTGATTTTATTTGGATACAAGATTATGAATATACATGGGCAAGTCATTGCAAGTGATCAAACAACATATAGGAGCGGTTATGTAGGAAAATCCATTGATATCAGCGCAATGCCTGGCGGCGTATACATGATGCAGGTATTGTATTTACCTGAGTATATGACAATGGATGTCAAAAAAAATTATTGGGTCAAGTATTTAAAATTTATAAAACCATGAGGTCTATTACCCTAATTATAATCATTGTATTGCTATTTTATTGTCAAATGGGTTTGAGTCAAAGCCAAAAGGGAATTGCTTTTCAGGCAGTCGCTAGAACAAGCTATGGCGTGATTATGCCCAATAAACAAATACAAATTCGAATTAGTATTTTAAAAGATACATTGGCCGAGGAGTTACTTTATCAAGAATTAAAATCCGTTACCACTAGTCCATTGGGATTGTTTACCATTTTAATTGGCGCAACCGAGCCTGCTAAAATAATTACCATTGGCGCATTTGAAAAAATAAATTGGACGGCTGCTACTTATTTTATGCGAGTAGAAATTGATGTGGACAATCATTTACAATTTATTCGGATTGGACAACAACAAATTCAATATGCCGCTTACGCTTTTTCGGCAGACCATGTCTTAGCAGAAAATGTAGAAGGTACTTTAAGTATACCGCAGGGTGGCACTGGCGTAAATAATATTCCTGCGTTTAAATTGACATTACAAATGGACAAAGTCAATAATGTCCCTGATAGTCTTAAAATTTTAAGTAAGGCATCCATCCAAGCATTGGCTTTAAAATTAGATAAAAAAGATACAGTGAGCTTAAGCAATAGAATAAACCTAAAAATAAATAAGGGGGAAATCAATGCTTCAGAAATAGCTTTGAGCTTAGGCTATATACCTTTTGAAACTCATTTTGGCGCATTTACAGATACTGCAAGGCAAGTGGCCATAGCGAATACAGCCACCGCGGTAAAGTGGAGGGATACCATTGGTCAAAATCAGGTTGCTATCGGGCTTAACTCCAGCCTAGATCCAACCCGGTTGCTTGTTGTGAAAGCGGGTACTTACATGGTTCAGTATAGTCTTCAAGTTGGCAATACGCAAATAGCCAATGACGAAATTAGTGTATGGATGAGACGCAATGGATCTGCATACCCTAATAGTCTAAGGCAATTTTTCACTGGCGCCGTAGGCATCAAAAATATTTTTTCGGGACAATCTATGGTGGTCTTTGGCGAGGATGATTATCTAGAATTGTTTTTTAGTGTTAAACACAATCAAACACAAATATTTAAAACAAGTACTTTAATAAATCCTTCTAGACCCGCCACCCCAAGTGCTCAAATCATGCTTTTCAGAATACAATAAGGTGACCTTCATCCATTCGTAAAATTTGTTTTAAAATTTAAATCTACCTAGTTAACTTTAGTTTGAACAAAAAACTACATTATGCGTCGAATTGTATCTCTGCTCAGTATTGTGCTATTATTAAGTGTTCAACTTATTGCGCAATCTGTTCCTAGTCCAAAAAGTCATTTTGGATTTAATATTGGTGATAACTATAAGTTAACCACATTTACTGCTACAGAAGCTTATTTAAAAAAAGTAGAAGCGGGTTCTAACAAAGTTAAATTAGTAACAATTGGTAAAACAGAGGAAGGTCGTAATCATTATATGATGATTGTGTCGAGTCCCGAAAATATCAAGCTAATACAAAAATACAAATCGATTTCTCAAAAGCTAGCAAGAGCGGAAGCATTATCAGAGGAAGATGCGAAGCAATTGGCCAATGATGGAAAAGCCGTGGTATGGATAGATGGTGGCTTACACGCAACCGAAGTGGTGGGAATTCATCAGTGGATTGAATCCATGTATCAAATTATCACGAGACAAGACGATGAAACAAAAAATATTTTAAAAAATACCATCATCTTATTTGTACACGCCAATCCTGATGGACAAGAATTGGTTTCAAATTGGTATATGCGTAATACAGATACTTTAAAAAGATCGACTGCTGCATTGCCACGCTTGTATCAAAAATATATTGGACACGATAACAATCGTGATTTTTTTATGACGAACATGAGTGAGTCAAAAAATATGAGTCGTCAACAATATATCGAGTGGATGCCTCAAATTTTGTACAACCACCATCAAACAGGCCCAGCTGGAACTGTTGTTGCGGGCCCTCCTTACAGAGATCCGTTTAATTATGTGTATAGTCCATTATTGATTACAAGTTTGGATGCGATGGGTGCCGCTATGAGTAGCCGTTTAAATGCAGAGCAAAAACCTGGTTACACGATGAAGGGTGGCTCGGTGTATTCTACCTGGTGGAATGGTGGATTAAGAACCACAGCATACTATCATAATATTGTTGGTATTTTAACAGAGATCATTGGAAGTCCAACACCAATGAATATTCCTTTAGTACCTCAAAGATTGATTCCAAATAGCGGCTTGCCTTTTCCAATTGCCCCACAAAAATGGTATTTCAAAAACTCAATCGACTATTCTATTTCATTAAATTATGCCGTACTCAACTATGCAGCAAGACATAAAGATGAAGTGTTAATGAATATGTATCGAATGGGTAAAGCAGCGATTGAATCTGGTAACAGAGACAACTGGACCCTTTCTCCAAATAAAGTGGAGCTCTTGACTGAGCAATTAAAAACAGAGAAAAGAGATACGCGTGTAGATAGTGTTGCAATACAAAATTTCGCAAAAGTGTATAAGGCGCCTGCATTAAGAGATCCTAGAGGGTATATCATTCCTGCAGTTCAAACAAGTAGCGCAGTTGCCTTTGTGAATATTTTAATTCAAAGTGGTATCAAAGTGCATCACGCAACAAACGATTTTGTTGTGAATGGAAAAAATTATGCTGCTGGGTCTTATGTGGTAAGAACGAACCAAGCATTTAGAGCGCATGTATTGGATATGTTTGATCCACAGGATCATCCTAATGATTTTTTATACCCAGGAGGTCCTCCTGTAAGACCTTATGATGCAGCAGGATGGACACCGGCATATACGATGGGTGTGGAGTTTGACAGAATCTTAGATGATTTTAATGGCCCATTTGAAGCGATTCCTTATGGTCAATTACAATATGCAAAAACGACTGTATTTAACACAGCTAATAGTGTCAATAAATATTATGCGATCCAGTCTAATGACAACAATAGTTTTGTAAAAATCAATGATTTATTAAAAGCGGGTAAATCAGTGTATAAAAATCAACAAGGATTTTATTTCGAAATGGCAGATGAATCAAAAGATAAAGAGACCATTGCAAAAGCAGGTTTAAATTTCATTGCAGTAGAAAGTCTTCCTGCAGATGCCATTAAAATTACTACATTAAAAATTGGCTTATGGGATCGTTATGGTGGGTCTATGCCTTCTGGTTGGGTAAGATGGATTTTGGAGCAACATCATTTTGATTTTAAATTATTGTACCCTAAGGAAATCAATGCAGGTAATTTAAAAGATAAGTTTGATGCCATTGTTTTTGTTGACGGCGCCATCCCTGCAATGGTTGAAGGACCAGCTTCTCCTTATGAGGAGAAAGAACCCAACTTAGACGAAATCCCTGCAGAATTTCATGCGATGATTGGAAAAATTACTGCCGAAAAATCTATTCCTGCACTAAAGACTTTTATAGAAGCAGGAGGAACCGTGATTACAATAGGATCAAGTGCAAACCTTGCATACCATTTAAAACTACCTGTTAAAAATGCTATTACCGAAATGAATAACGGAAAAGAGCGCACGCTTCCAGGGGAGAAATTTTATATTCCAGGAAGTATCTTACAAGTTGCTGTTGCGCCTGCACTAAAAGCCAACTGGGGCATGAAAAATAATGCAGATGTGTACTTTAACAATAGCCCTGTATTTAAAGTGCAGCCAGATGCCATCGCAAATGGCACCATCACACCACTTGCATGGTTTGCATCAGACAAAACTTTGAGAAGCGGCTGGGCATTTGGACAAGCTTACTTGCAAGATGGTGTTGCTGCTTTTGAAGCAAAATTGGGAAAAGGAAAAGTATATGTGTATGGACCTGAAATTACATTTAGAGGGCAAACACATTCCACTTATAAAATGTTGTTCAATCAGTTGTATCAATAGTTGATTATACAAAACAAGTCCCTTGTGAAGAGGTATAAAAAAAGGAGCTACAAATTGTAGCTCCTTTTTTTATTTTATCCACTTAGTTATTTGATTCTTTAATGTGTATCAAATAATTGCCAGTGATCAATTACCCGAATGGTTTTTCGATAGAAATACTTTGCTTAGAAAAATAATGTGGTCCATCTTCAGCGATGTATAAACAATCTTCTAATCGAATACCAAATTCACCCGGAATAGAAATAGTTGGTTCATTGCTAAAGCACATCCCAACTGCTAGAGGAGTTTTATTACCTTTTACAAAGTTGGTCCACTCGTGCCCTTCTAAGCCAATACCGTGTCCAGTTCTGTGCGGTAGCCCTGGTAATTTATAATTAGTTTTAAATCCTGCTTTTTCAATCACTGCTCTTGCAGCTGCGTCTACCACTTCACATGGTGCACCAATTTTAATTGCTGCAAAGGCTGCGTTCTGTGCTTCCAATTCTATATTCCAAACCTCTATTTGTCTTTGGCTTGGTTTACCCACTACAATTGTTCTTGTGATATCAGAAGCATAACCTTCTACACTTGTGCCACCATCTACCATCACAATATCACCTTCGCGAATTACTTGAGGTGTGATACTTCCATGAGGCAATGCGGAATATTTACCCACTTGAACCGAAGCGCCACCACTATAGCCTAGCTTTCTAAAAGCCGCACTGATATTGCCGCTAAATTCAGACTGAGACATATCTGGACGTATGGTTGCAAATGCTGCTTGGTATGCTTTAATCGTCACATCGCTTGAATACTGCATCAAAGCTAGTTCTGATTTTGTTTTATACATTCTACAACCAGCTGTAACTGGTGTAGCATCTACAATCTCAAAACCTGTTGCTAATTTTTTAACACCATCCGCAATGAAAAAACGAACACGCTCTTCCATCCCAATTTTTTTATACTTTGTTCCTCTGTCTTTAATAATGTTAAAAATCAAAGCATACGGACTTTCATGTTCTTCCCAACATCTTACTTCATCACCAAAAACAGGATTCAATAATTCCATGGCCCTGTCTTCTTCGAACTTTGGACAGACATAGGCAATCGGCCCTTTTGCTGGGATAACGACACCAAAAGTTCTTTCACTTTGTCCCCATCGCATGCCAGTAAAATAAAAACAAGACGCCGTGCCCTCTAAAAAAATAGCATCTATTTTTTCTTGCTCCATGATGGCCTGTGCCTTCGCAATTCTTTGTTTGCGCTCTTCAACAGTAATGGGCACAACACCTTCTTTCATTGGCGTTAAGTCCTCAATTGATTTAGGCAAATTGATATCGTATTGATTTACCGAATTACTTGCTAAAACCTTACCACCTAATCCTAATGTGCCTGCAGTCAACAATGCAGTGCTTAAAAAATTTCTTCTATTCTGTGCCATTTTGTTTTTATTTATTCGATGTCAATTTAATCCTGTTTTAATGCTCTTTTTTGCATCTTACCATGCAATGCCATAATCTTCACCATGATTAGAACTACCACCCCACATGGATCCATGTTTCCAATCAAATAAAATGGCATTGATAGGACCGCTCGTACGATCATCGAAAGTTAAATTATACCCTCTAGCTCTTAAATCTTTTCGAACCCACTCAGAAACATTATCATGTAACAATATGCTACCTGGTCTTGGTTTTCTATCTGCAATTTTAGTGCCTCCTAAAGAAAGCCAAAGTTGATTTGAATTAATATTCGCAGCTTCAGTTGCTTCTTGAACAGTCATGCCAAACTCCACCATATTTAAAAAGAATTGTAATAAATTTTGATCCTGTGTATCACCACCCTGCACACCAAATGCCATATAAGGCTTACCATCTTTGATTGCCAAACTTGGTGTTAAAGTGACTCTTGGTCTTTTACCTGGTGCAACCACATTGAAAGGACTTTGTGCAGAATCCAATACAAAGCTTTGCATGCGTTGACTCATACCCACGCCCGTGTTACCCGCAATGGTTGCAGGCAACCATCCACCACTTGGCGTGATAGAGACAATCCATCCTTCTTTATCTGCTGCTTCAACAGTGGTGGTGCCCCTCCATAAACGATCCATATAATCTGCATCAACTGGCAATTTTTCATTCGTATTCAAAGACGCTACTATTCTTAAATCGTGCGCTGGGGCAAATCCTGTTTTATTTTTTGCAGTATCTGTTGAAGGTTGAAAACCTTTTGCTTTTATTAAATCCATAAAAGGATTTATTTTTCCTTCAAAAGGATAAGGATCTCCAGGGCCTGCATTGGCATTGTTCTTTGCCATATTAATTTCTCCTGCTCTTTGTTTTGCATAAGCTTTACTTAGCAAACCAGTCATTGGTTGGTTGGTTGCAAACTTAGGATCACCATAATAAAAATCACGATCTGCAAAACTTAAATTCATTGCTTGATAAATGATGTGCATATAATCCGCAGAATTATAGCCCATTTTTTTCAAGTCAAAATTTTCAACAATATTTAATGCTTGTAATAAAGATGGTCCCTGCGTCCATGCTTGTAATTTATAGACATCAATGCCTTTATAGTTCACCATCGAAGGCGCTTCTTCCGTAGGTCTCCAGTTTTTTAAATCTTCTTTGGTAATTAATCCGCCTTGCTCTTGCACGCCTCTTACAAATTCATCTGCAATATCTCCTTTATAAAAACGATCATATGCAGCCCAGATAGCTTCTTTACGAGTCTTGCCTTGTTTCAATGCATCCTGCTCGGCATCTACCATTTTTTGTAAAGTGTTCAATAAATCTTTTTGAACAAATATTTCACCGGCTTCTGGCGCTTCTCTTTTTTCTCCTAAATGTGGTAACAATACTTTCTTGCTATAAGGCCAGGTTTTAATCATGGCTTTACCACGTTCAATACCATTTGCAGTTTGTGCATCAATTGCATAACCTGCAGCTAAGTCCATAGCAGGTGCTAATACTTCTTTTAAACTCATAGATCCATAATTCGCCAACATCAAACATATGCCTCCCGGTGTACCAGGCGTAGTTGCCGCTAAGGGTCCATATTCTGGTGGGTAACTAAACCCCTTCCCTTTAAAAAATTCTGGTGTAGCACCAGTTGGGGCAAAGCCCATGGCGCTAATGGCTATCACTTTTTTTGTATTGGGATTATAAATCAAGGCTTGTGTTTCGCCACCCCAACTTAACACGTCCCACATGGTACATGTTGCAGCAAGCATAGCACATGCAGCATCTACGGCATTACCGCCTTTTTGAAACACCATTGATCCTGCAGTTGCAGCCAAAGGTTTACCCGTGATCGCTACCCAATCTTTGCCATGCAATGGCGGTTTTTGAGTTTGCTGTGCTTTTAGATTTGTCGAACAAACTAATGTTACAACAAGGAGTAGAATATACTTTTTCATAGAATCATAATTGATCCAATGAAAATACATTTTTTAGGTTATATAAATAAAAATGAATGACAAATGGATTAGGATTTAGTAAATTGAGTACACAAAATAGCTTTATGAAAAAAACCCTTCTACTCCTTGGCTTCGTTTTTACATTGCTGCAAACAAAAGCGCAAACTGCTGATTATATTATCCGAAACGGAAAACTAATCGATGGCACTGGGAATCAATGGCAATATAAAGATGTGGCTATCAAAGGCAACCAAATTATTGCCATTGGGAATTTAAAAAATTGGAAAGCAACTAGAGAAATTGATGCTAAAGGATTGATTGTTGCTCCAGGTTTTATTGATGTGCATGGACATTTAGAGGGTGGCGAATTAAGAAATCCATTGGCTAGTAATTTTTTATACGATGGCGTAACAACAGTGGTGACAGGGAATTGTGGCGGATCAGCTGATAACTTAAATACCTATTTTAATAAACTGGACTCCATAGGCATGTCCATCAATATTGCATCCTTAATAGGACACAATAACATTCGTAAGCAGGTGATGGGCACTGCAAACAGACATGCTACAGAAGCCGAAATGCAACAAATGGAAAAAATTGCTGCACAAGCCATGCAAGATGGTGCTGTGGGCATGTCCACTGGATTAATTTATATCCCTGGCACTTATGCACCTACAGAAGAAATCGTAAGACTGGCAAAAGTGATTGCATCAAAAGGAGGGGTCTATGCATCTCATATTCGAAACGAAGAAAATCAAGTAGTGGATGCTGTGAACGAAGCGATCCAAATTGGAAGAGCCGCAAAGATTCCTGTTGAGATTTCACATTTTAAAATAAGTGGACAAAATAATTGGGGCCGAAGTAATGAAACTATCCCTTTGGTAATTAATGCGAGAATAGAGGGCATTGATGTGACCATTGACCAATATCCTTATACAGCGAGTAGTACACAGTTAAGTGTACTATTACCAGATTGGGTTTTATCAGATGGGCAGGACTCCATCTTTGCAAGATTGAAAGAACCAACCATTCGAAAAAAAGTAGCCAATGAAATAATTGGAATTTTAAAAAAGAGAGGGATCAAGCATTTCACCTACGCCGTAGTCGCCAATTACAAAGCAGACAGTAGTTATAATGGAAAAGATATCGAAGCGATTAATCTTTTAAGAGGCAATAAAAACAATGCATTAGATGAAGCAGAAACAATTATACAAATGATGGAACAAGGTGGTGCACAAATGATTTACCATGGTATGACTGAATCCGATGTCAAAGCAATTATGCAATATCCTTTTAACATGTTTGCAAGTGATGCCGGCATCGCAATGAAGGGTTACGGCAAGCCGCATCCAAGAGCTTACGGCACGAATTCGCGCGTATTAGGAAGATATGTAAGAACAATGGGCGTATTGAGTTTAGAAGAAGCGATTAGAAGAATGACCTCTCTGCCTGCGAATAAATTCAATATCGAAAAAAGAGGCATCCTACAAGAAGGTTATTATGCAGACATCGTTTTATTTGATGCGGACGAGGTTTTAGACATGGCTACATTTGAAGACGCGCATCAATATGCAAAAGGATTCAAATACATCTGGGTAAATGGCGAATTAAGTATGGACCAGGCTGTTCAAGTGCCAGTAAAAAAGGGTAAATCCATCAGAAAATCACTGTAAAAAAGTGCAAAATGTTAATACATAATTTAAATACTTGTTTAACAATTAAATAAATAATCATTAAAAAACTTCATGAAAAAATATATAAAAAATACCTAACTTATTGAAAATGAATGTTTTTGTGAAAAACAATCGATAAAATATGGATCAAGGATAGGCCTATTTTAACAAAATTTTTTTGAGTTTAACAAACATTTATTATAAATTCACATTCACTAACAATTGTTATAACCACGTTCACCAAATCTCCACAATATGGATTCTTTATTTTTACTAGATGCTGCTACAGTGATTGCAAAAACGGACTACGTTTCGTTTACTTTCTTTGTAGGCACAATGGCTATGATGGCCGCTTCGGTTTTTTTCTTTTTTGAATTGAGCAACACAAGTCAAGAGTGGCGCACTTCGGTATTAGTATCGGGGTTGATCACTTTTATTGCTGCAGTTCACTACTACTACATGCGTAGCTATTATGCAGAAACGCAAGATTCTCCAACCTTCTTCCGTTACGTAGATTGGTTGTTAACTGTGCCTTTGATGTGTGTTGAGTTCTACTTGATCACAAAAAAAGCTGGTGGTACAACAGGTTTATTATGGAAAATGATTTTAGCTTCTGTTGTAATGCTGGTAACAGGTTACGTAGGTGAAGCTGGATTAGGAAGTGCTACAGTGTTTGGTACAATTAGTGCGCTTGCTTACTTCTACATCGTGTATGAAGTATGGTTAGGCGATGTTAAGAAATTAGCTACAAGTGCTGGTACTGCTGTTGCATCTGCAAACAAAGCATTAGGTTGGTTCATTTTAGTTGGTTGGGCTATCTATCCTCTAGGATATTTAATCGGAACAGCTGAAGGACAATGGTATGCAGGATTTGCAAATATTGGCTTGAATATGGATATTATTTACAACATCGGTGATGCTGTAAATAAAATTGGATTCGGTCTTGTTATATATGCATTGAGCAGAAAAGCTGCTTAATTCATACTATCTTTAAGGGGCGAGTGCAAACTCGCCCCTTTTTTTATGCCTACTATATGCAGATAAAGCTCAGACAAATACTTTTGGTCATCGGATTCGGTTTAGCCTTATTACATGCCTATTTTCCATTATCAACGAACCAGCAATTAGGGGTTTTATTTGTTACCTTATTTACATTGGGCATCCCCCACGGGGCATTAGATTTTTATATAGATCAAAGACTTTATAATGGAGCCGATAAAAAACACGGCTATCTCTTTTTATTCAAATACCTTTTGAATATGTTGGTCTATGGTTTGGTTTGGTATTTTTTGCCAACCATCGCCATCCTCATATTCATTGGATTAACAGCATTCCATTTTGGGGAAATAGACTGGTTGGGGAAGAGCTATAACGGAATTCATAAATTATGCTATAGTATTTTAGGGCTTAGCTGGATTTTGTTTCTACTCAGTAAAAATATCCATACAGCAATTGATGTATTTGTATTATTAGGACAATCCAAAATGCAGGCAAACGAGTATATCCATTATGCAAATATCGCATTACCCATTTCTCAGGCTACGCTTGTAGGGATTCATATCATTTTGTTCTTTGCCCATAAATATTTTTTTTCAGACACCAAGCAATTATTTTTTGCAGTCATGCAAATTGGCTGCTTAACTATTTTAAATATGCTATTGCCACTTTGGCTATGTTTTAGTTTTTATTTTGGACTATGGCATTCTATTTTATCTTTTGATAAAATAAGGCAAGAATTTGAAATGGAAAACAGTTTCCTTGGATGGAAAAAATTACTCACCAAAGCCATACCCTATGCAGTTGTAGCGTGGACTGGCATTATTATATTTATTTATTTTTCATTAGAAGCATGGAGTATCAAAGAAGTCATGCCGCTTTTATTTATAGGCATTGCAGTGCTTGCCCTACCGCACTTACAGGTGTTTACTAAAATTAAATTAGATAAATCTGAATAGTTGAACTGTCTCTTTTAAGCGAATGCCTGCTATTTATTGGTAATCAGATTCAGTGTAATCATCCTCTTCGCCAAAACTGCCCAAGTTCATCATGCTTCCCATTAAATCATTGAATTCAATTTTACCATCAATCATTTTTTTATTGATCAATGAAAAAGCAGCAAGGCCATGCAATACAAATTCCATTAATAAAGCGCTTTCTTTTTCATTGGCTTGAGGATAGTATTTTTTTACTAAACCAAATAAGCCATCCACCTTATATAAAGCAATTACTTTATCTGCATCCTTCATGTCTAAAAGTAGGTTCAAATGGTTTCCTCCGTCAAACCAGCTTGTAATGGCCTTATAAGGATTGTCTAGCGCCTTTTCCTCTCCCTTTTTATTGACCATTTTTTTCTTCTTCAACAATTCTGGATTAGGGAAGTATTCAATAAACTGAGTACGAATAGACTTGTTCAATAAATTTAAAGCAACTTCATATGGACCTTCTTGCTCGCCCTCATAAACCAATTCAATTTTTCCAGTAATAGAAGGAATGATCCCCATTAAATCACTGATCCAAACATAAGTATGTTTTTCGTTGTGGATAATCGCACGACGCTCGGCAGAACTAATGGCATTTTCAAATGCTGCAATGGTTAAACGTGCACTCACACCACTTTTCTTATCTACAAATTCATTGGATCTTGCTTCAAAAGAAACTTGTTCAATCAATCGCTTGATTAAATCACTTATATCCACTCTTTGTTTTTGTACTTCTAAAATATCTGCCTCTTGTTCCGTAATGGCCAAAGAGGTTTCTAAGGTTTTTGGATAGTGCGTTAAAATTTGACTCTCAATCCTGTCTTTTAATGGCGTAACAATACTGCCTCTGTTGGTATAATCTTCTGGATTCGCAGTAAAGACAAATAAAATATCCAATGGCATACGTAATTTAAAGCCACGTATTTGAATATCGCCTTCTTGTAAAATATTAAATAAAGACACCTGGATTCTTGCTTGTAAATCTGGTAATTCATTGATCACAAATATGCAACGATTACTTCTTGGAATAATACCGTAGTGAATCACTTTTTCATCAGAAAAACTCAATTTCAAATTCGCAGCTTTAATAGGATCAATGTCCCCAATTAAATCTGCGACACTTACATCGGGTGTAGCTAATTTTTCTCCATAACGCTCAGAACGATGAAGCCATTGTATTGGCGTTTCATCACCATGTTCTGCAATTAAATCTTTTGCAAACTTACTTAATGGTTTCAATGGATCGTCATTGACTTCGCTACCCATAATGACTGGAATGTATTCATCTAGTAAGTCTGTCATCTGACGTGCCATTCTTGTTTTAGCTTGTCCACGTAATCCTAAAAACAAAATATTATGTCTACTCAATAGCGCACGCTCCGTGTCTGGTATCACTGTGTCTTCATAACCTAAAATTCCTGTGAAAGGATTTTCTTTATTCTGTAAACAGGTCACTAGATTGTCACGCACTTCTTCCTTAATGGACTTGGACTGATAACCAGATTGAACCAGTTGTCCAAGGGTGTTGATTTTTTCAATACCTGCTACTTTCTTGCTTTCTGCTGTTTTATTCGCCACTTCTTTTTTCATTTTAGTATACTGTTTTTCGCTTTCCACTTTCAAAATCATTAAATATAAAACTACCTAGTTTATCTAAAGATGCAAAGAACGCTTTACCATGATTCATCTCGGTAAACTCTTCCACAAATTTTTGTAAATAAGGGTCGGATGCAATCATAAAAGTGGTTACTGGAATTTTTAACTTCTTACACTGCGCCGCCAAATTTAAACAACGATTCACTACTTTTCTGTCCAATCCAAAACTATTCTTATAGTATTTAGAACCAATCTTTAAACAAGTTGGCTTGCCGTCGGTAATCATAAAAATCTGTTTGTTTGGATTTTTACGACGACGCAATAAATCCATTGCCAATTCTAGTCCTGCCACCGTATTGGTATGATAAGGTCCTACTTGTAAATAGGGAAGATCTTTAATTTCAATACTCCATGCATCATTTCCAAAAACAACAATGTCTATTGTGTCTTTAGGGTATTTAGTGGTGATTAATTCACACAAAGCCATCGCCACTTTTTTTGCAGGGGTGATACGATCCTCGCCATATAATATCATAGAGTGCGAAATATCAATCATGAGCACTGTAGAAGTCTGTGTTTTAAAATCACTTTCGCGAATAAGCAAATCGTTTTCTTCCATCCTGAAATTATCCACTCCATGATTGATTTGTGCATTGCGGATACTCTCTGTAAAATCAACCTGGTCTATATTGTCACCAAATTGATAGGCCCTGGTGTCCGGACTAAGTTCTGCACTGGGTCCAGTTTTATTGGTCTGGTGGTTGCCCTTACTGCCTTTTTTAAGCTTCCCAAAAATGTCCTCTAAGCTCTTTTTACGAATGGTTTGCTCCGTTTTAGAGGTAATTTTAAATGTTCCGTCTGGTCCATTTTCCTTTAAGTAGCCGTTTTCCTTTAAATCTTCGATAAAATCACCCATCCCGTAATCGTTATTAGTGAATTTGTGCTTATTATCTAATTGATTGAGCCAATCTAAGGCTTCTGTGGCATCTCCATTGGTATAATTCAATAGTTCTGTAAACAGGTCAAGCATTTGCTCAAACATGCTTTTTTTATTTTCGCCTTCCTTAAATGGGGTAAATTGAAATCCTTTCATAGCGCATACAAAATAGCGAATAAGCAATAAATATGATTACGATTTGAGTTAATTTTTAAAGCTAATTTTTACGCTAACTGAACGTCTAGTAAATTATAGGATGAAGTCTTCTGGAAACAAGCTCAACAAATTTTGAAAGCTGTAAAGCAGGCCCTTAGGTGAACAATAACTGTGTTTAAATTTTTGCTTCACTTGAGTATGTAACCAGGTTGCTAGGGTGTTACCTAAGTCTGAATTAGGATCTATTTTACCGAATTCAACTGCTTGATCTTTTGTATTTAAAATTCCTAATGCTTCCTGATACAATGCCAGCAATGCTTGTGGCTTTAGGCGAAATAAATTATATAAATGGAAAATATCAAATACTAGAAAATACATTTGCTGCTGACCCACTTTACTCAAGCCACCATTATTTTGTAAAAATGGACTTAAACTACCTGTCTCTAATACAACTGCAGCTACCATGCCCTTGAATGGTTGAATGGTTTTTAATTTGATTAAATTGGGAGTTGCTATAAAGCTTCCTTCAAACTGCTCATTTAAATAAGTCAATTGCAATTTGCCTTTTGTTTTCAATGGGGTAATTGAGTCAATAAACAATTGCATGTCATTAGAAGTACTGCTTTTGACTTTGCTACTATTGATTTTATTAGGCTTATTCAATTATTTTTCTACATTTTGCTTAGATACAGACATGGCATGATTGATTTTAAATTCAATAAATCAAACCAAGAAAAAAGATAAAGGAGATTACGTTTTGGCTTTGACGGTAAGTCCTCATCGATTTTACCACCGCGGAGTTCGACTCTCTCGGTTGGCAGCCATTGAAGGCTTCTTGATGATGGGCAAAGATACATTTTTACTAGCAAGCATCAAACCATTATACTTGCGCTGCGATCAAAACCTGCTCCTTCCTTAAATTTTACATACCCCAATTGGTTGGTGTAAAGACTAGTTTGACCTATCAAAAAGGGGGGGATATTGACATGATGATGCCCATAAATCCAGGCGTTTTGGGTCGTTTTTTGCATAAAATCGTCCAAATTTGAGGCAAAACAGGCATTTATTGGGTCATTTTGGTGTTTTTTGGGATAATTCAAAAAGCTGGGTACATGGTGGGTAATGACCATTTTTCGAGCGTTGTTTGATTCCAGTGCAGGTGCTAAAAAATCAAGGGCTTCTTGATGAAGCTGATTATATACCTGGGGCGTCAAGTTGCTTCCCTTCCATTGAATCTGGTTAAAGTCTTGAACTCTTTTTGCCGCTATTTCGGTCAAATGAGCGGGAATATGCGACCATAAAGTCGAAAAAATAAGCTCAATAGGACCAGCAGCATCTGGTATTTCCTTTACAATATTATTGAGCAGCAGGACATTAGGTCTAATTGTCTTCTCAAAGCTATTTTGCATCGTCGACAAGTCTGACCCATAAAATTCATGGTTGCCAGGTAGCCAGTAGGTCATTTTAAAGTGATCGGATAGGTAATTCAAAAAATCTTGATGCT
This sequence comes from Chitinophaga pinensis, assembly GCA_945874755.1. GTDB lineage: Bacteria > Bacteroidota > Bacteroidia > Chitinophagales > Chitinophagaceae > Sediminibacterium > Sediminibacterium pinensis_B. Next base: position 14,758 of record CAMCHR010000002.1, on the reverse strand, counting down.
GGTCTAAATCGCAAATTGGTAGGATATCCCCCGCTAAGATTAAAATTTCTGCAGCAGGCAAAAATGGTTTTTTAAAAATTGCTTTTTTATTTTGTGCAAATTCTAGGTGTAAATCGGATGCGTACTGAAAATTCATGAAGCTAAAACTAAACAAAGTAATTATCTTGTCCTCACAAAATACAAAATATGAAAGAACAAAATTTTAGTAATCACGCGCAAATGGTTACAGGGTATCACTATATTACTGCGCCTGCCATCCTTGCACTTCTTGGTGGCTCAATCAACTATGCATTAAAAGCAAGTCCAGAAAATAAATACCTTGCATTTTTATTAGTGTTAACCAGCTTTATTTTGGTGATGCTTTTTGCTTTTGCAAGAACATTTGCATTAAAGGCACAGGATAGAGCCATCCGTGCAGAAGAAAATTTACGTCATTTTGTTTTAACAGGTAAATTACTGCCATCTAGTTTAAGCGTAGGTCAAGTAGTTGCATTGCGTTTTGCGCCAGATGCTGAATTTCCTGCACTAGTAGAAAAAGCTGCAACAGGCAATTTATCAGGAAAAGAGATCAAGCAATCTATTCAAAACTGGAAAGCAGATTTTTACCGCGTATAATCCACCAACTCTAAAAAAGATATATAGACCCATTGCACAATGGGTCTATTTTTTTGCTTAAATTTAAAGCATCTAAAACTATTTTATGATGAAAAAAATAATTGCTTTATTAAGCTTAATCGTATGTGCCGAGTTGGGCATTGCGCAGGATCTAAACAAAGAACTATCTCCACTAAAATGGAGAAGCATTGGTCCCTTTAGAGGAGGTAGGTCCAATATGGCATCTGGCGTGTTAAATAACAGAGATGTATATTATATGGGCACTACTGGTGGTGGTTTATGGAAAACGGAAAACAGTGGGATGAACTGGGATAATATTTCTGACGGATTTTTTAAAACAGGTTCTGTGGGTGCGGTGGCAGTTGCAGAAAGTGATGCCAATATTGTTTATGTGGGCATGGGCGAGCACGCCATAAGAGGTGTGATGACACATCATGGAGATGGGGTGTATAAAAGTACAGATGCTGGCAAGACATGGAAAAAAATGGGACTGGATGCGACACAACATATTTCAAGAATTGCGATTGATCCAAAAAATCCAAACATCGTTTTTGTGGCAGCTCAAGGTGCATTGTATAGCAAGTCAACAGAGCGTGGTATTTATAAATCTGTTGATGGTGGTACCAGTTGGAAAAAAGTATTGTATGTAGATGATAAAACAGGTTGTGCAGAAGTATCAATGGACATGCATAATCCATCTATTATGTATGCTGCCATGTGGGAACATGGACGTTTGCCATGGCAGGTAATTAGTGGCGGACCGGGAAGTGGTTTGTATAAATCAACTGACGGAGGAAATAATTGGGTGAAAATGGAAAAGGGATTACCAAAAGAAATGGGTAAAATGTCTATCGCAGTATCAAGAGCAAATTCAGAAAAAGTATATGCATTAATTGAAAGTGATTTTAGTAAAGATGCAGGTGGTTTATATGTGTCTGATGACGCAGGTGCCAATTGGTCACAAATTAATAAGAGCCATCGCTTAATTCAGCGTGCATGGTATTATATCGAATTGTTTCCAGATCCTACCAACGAAAACACGGTGTATGTGATGAGCGCCCCTTCTTTAAAATCAATTGATGGTGGTAAAACTTTTACAGACTTTGCACGCACACATGGTGATTACCATGATTTATGGATTCATCCTAGTAATGGAAAAAATATGGTCATTGCAGATGATGGTGGTGCCGCTGTAACACATGATGGCGGTAAGTCTTGGAGCAGTCAAAACAATATGCCCACTGCACAGTTTTATAGAATCAATGTAGACAACGAAGTGCCTTATAATATTTATGCTGGTCAACAAGACAATAGTTCAGTTAAAATTGCGAGTCGTGCCGTTGGTGCTGGTGGCATAGACGAAAGAAATTGGTCTGCATCTGCAGGTGGCGAGAGTGCCTTCTTGGCATTTGATCCAAACAATCCAAGATATGTTTTAGGTGGATCTTATCAAGGAACGATAGAAGTATTAGATACAAAAACAAAAGGGAGCACCAATATCATGGCTGCACCAATTCAATACTTAGGCAGAGATGCAAAAGATATTAAGTATAGGTATAACTGGAACGCGCCAATTATTTGGAGTAAGCATGAACCAAATACCTATTATCATGGATCACAATTTTTATTGAAAACTTCCGACATGGGAAAAACATGGAAAGAAGTTTCGCCAGATTTAACGCGCAACGAAAAATCTAAACAAGGAAAACCCGGTGTACCCTATACAAACGAAGCAGTGGGTGCAGAAAATTATGGTACGCTAGCTTATGTGATGGAGTCGGTGCACGAAAAAGGGGTGATTTATACAGGTAGCGATGATGGTTATGTGTACTTAACAAAAGATGGTGGCGCTAGTTGGAATAATATTACACCTGCAGGATTAGCTGAGTGTTTAATCAATGCGATTGAAGTATCTCCACATGATAAAGCAACTGTATACATTGCAACCACTAGGTATAAATTCAATGACCATACACCTGGTTTATATAAATCAACAGACTATGGAACCACTTGGACTAAAATAAATACAGGTATTGCAAACAATGCTTTCACAAGAGTGGTACGCGAGGACAATGTCGTAAAAGATGTATTGTATGCGGGTACAGAATTAGGCGTGTATATATCTAATAATGGTGGTAAAAGCTGGAGTCCATTCCAATTAAATTTACCCATTACCCCTATCACAGATTTACGCGTGCATCAAAACAATTTAATTGCGGCAACTTCTGGTAGATCTTTTTGGATATTGGATGATTTGAATTTAATTCGAGCATATAAAGCAGACACAACGAATGTAAAAATATATACGCCAGACGCCGCCGTATTGGTAACTGGCAACAGCGAAATGGATGACAACGATGCAGATTTTACAGGCGCTAAGGCAAAAGCAGGGGTTAATCCTGCAACAGGCTTGGTGTTGTATTATCAATTGCCTAGTATGGCAGACTCTGTTGAGTTGAGTATGGAAATCAGTGATGCAGCTGGAAAATTAGTACGTCGCTTTAGTTCAAAGGCGGACGAAAATTATAAGCGTTACGACGGCGCTCCAAGAAAAGATCCAACACTAAGCAAAGAAAAAGGATTGAATCGTTTTGTTTGGAATCTTCGTCACGCAACAACTACGGCTATACCAAATGTATATATTGAAAGTAGTTTTAATGGACACAAAGCGATTCCTGGTAATTATACCATTCGTTTAATGGCGGGAGGCAAATTGATTGGCATTACAACAGGTGTGATACAAGCCAATCCAAATTTTGGAACGACTGCAAGTGAATACCAAGCGTATGATGATTTGATGCGTTTAATGGAAGGTACAGTCACTGAAATGCATCAAATGGTCAACGAACTAAAAGACAATAGTAGTCATTTAGAAGCATTGGTTAAAAAATTAAAGTCTGACGCCAATTACAGCGGTACACAATATGCTAGCTTGAAACAAAATGCAGCTGACTTAATTGCAAATTTAAAAGCATGGGACGAGGATATGATTCAAAGAAAATCAACTTCTTATGATGATGTAGAAAACTTCCCTAATAAATTCACAGCCAACTATATGTTCTTACTGAATCAAACAGAGAGCGATATTCCACAAGTGAATCAACCGAACTTAGATTTATTGAAAGAATATACTGCTGAGTGGGATAAATTAAAAGCAAGAGGAAAAAAATTAAAAAATGAAGCTATTCCTGCATTCAACAAGCAATTGTGGGATTTAGGGATGGGTGCTATTTGGTAGAACCTATTGGAACTTTATAATAAAGACGCAATCCAAGAGGCTTAGTTGTCGGCATTTAAAATGCTAGGCCTAGTATCTTTTGGGTTGCGTTTTTCGTATTGCTTCACTTGATTGATCAATTTCGGTTGATATTGTCTTGGACGTTTCAATTCATATTCATAAAAAGCAGTGCCAATTTGATTTAAAAAAGGGAAGCCTACAGTTTCCTCGTCATATTTTGAATCGTTTACCACACCATCACTATTCACATAAATGGTAGCGGAGAGCATATAGTCAATATTGTTTTTAGTATCCAACACATAAGACACATCTGTTAAGAATCCATAAGCCCATCCTACTTTATTAAAAACCCTGATATGCTTTGGCATGGAATGGGAGCTGTCTTGAAAAAAGAATTTCACATAGCTATCATAAAAATGTGTGCTGTCATATTTTGGATAGTCTGTTTCCGATGGATACTGTGATAGGTATTGTAATAAAAATAACCTGTCCGCTTCGCTCATATTGAATCTATTTTGTTTTGGGACCGAGGCTGGAAACAAAACTGCCTGCAACATTTTTTGCATATCAACTAATGAAATATTATTATGGCGTGTAAAATCAAAAGGCGCATTCACTACTTCGTCCTTACTATTCCAATGCGCATCACCAATTAAAGTAGGCGCTCCAAATTGAAAGCTGTCTTTATTGTATTGAGGGTCAAGCTTTAAAATAGGCAACCCTTTTTCATCCATAAAATTGATTCCATTGGTATGTCTATTTTGATCTTCTGTATAACCCATAAACTGTCTGGTGATTTTTGTACTGGTATACCCTTTTGCAATTAGTTTTTGATTGGTTGGACCCTGACCCACAAATTGATACAATCGGTTGTAGGGATCGTTCTCGGATATTAAAAATGCGCGCTTGATAAAATGTGCAATAGATGGTTTTTTGTTTTGTGCACTTGAATCGGCATACATGGCCACTTGTCTTTGATAATTGCTATCAAATTGCATCCTGGTGTATTTGTTAACACCAGGATGGTTCAGTTCATATAATTTTTCTATTGCCAAAAATGCAAGGGGCATTTTTACCATCGAAGCTGGATTAAAATAATTTTCTGCATCCGCATACAATGCATGGTTTGTAAAATGGGGTATGCCATTTTGATCTCTATCAATTTGTGTATAAACAATCTGAAGTCTGAATGCATTGGGACTTGCTAGTACTTTTTTAGCAACGCTATCTTGAATGGTTGGTAAAATGGCATTGAAAGGGACTGGCAACTGCCCATGGATAGAATTGGCTTTTACTAAAAGCAGTAAGCTGCAATAAAATAGACTTTTTTTCATGATAGACCTCATTGATATATTGCAAATAAAACAAAATATATTATATTCACTAAAATAAAATTATGGACAGAAATATTCTTTTTGGTATCTGGGTCGTATCGGCCATTTACTGTGTGTACAAGCTCTTTAAGCGCTCTAAAAACATATCTCTAGATGGTGTGATTGGTTATTCACCAGGCTTAGAAGTGGTGATGGTAATTATACTAGGCCCTTTATTGGCCATCATTGATATCTCATTAACTTGGATCAGAATCTACAAAGATGCCGAAGAAGCTAGAAGAAGATCAAAGCAATAATTACAATTAATTATAAAAAAGCCCTCAATAAATATTGAGGGCTTTTTTGTTTGTAACAAATTCAAAATGATTAGAACTACCCTTCAATTCCATGGAGGAATTAAAAGTTATATTCCTGGATGATATTGTTTCAGTGGAAATGCAATGTATATCAAGTTCAACTTATTTATATTACAATGCCCTGCGTCAAATAAGGGGTGCAGGTCCAGGTGGAGGAACCACCCCATCTAATCCTCCTTCTAATATTGTTGGTGGCGCATTAGGTCTTTTTTCGGCACATACAGTGCAGCGGAAAAAAATTCAAATCAAATAAAAAAGCCCCCAACTTTCGTTGAGGGCTGATGTATAATTGTGGCACCACCCGGGCTCGAACCGGGGACACAAGGATTTTCAGTCCTTTGCTCTACCAACTGAGCTACAGCGCCATCGGATTTACATCCATCCAAACAAATTGCTTTGTTCGGGGAGCAAATATAAGCAGACCACGTTTAAATAGCAAAAAATAAGCCTTGTTTATTGAAAATCAATGGAAAACGAGAAGGCTACGCAACCACTGCCACTACAAAAAAGCTTGCAATAATTAAAGCTAGACCAATCCATTGTTGGATGCTCAAACGCTCTTTATAGATAAAATAACCAATCAATACAGAGATGATTTGACTGCCAATAATTAAAATATTGATTACCACCACTGGCAGATAGCCATAGCTCATATTAATAGCCAATCCTCCAATGACAAGCAAGGCGCCTAAAATCAAGTACGCCCTTATATGAATCAGTTTTAAATAAGTAGTTAACCGATTGAGTAGTCCGTCTTTAATCACTAAGACCAAGCCAAATAACATGGCCACGGATTCAATGATCAAACTAAAACCAAGTGGACCCCACCATGCAATCGGAAATTTATACAACGCAAAAGAGCTGCCCCAGAAAAAACTTGAAGCAACCCCATATAAAATACCTTTTTTAAATGTATTAGCTTCTTGTACTTCGGCTCTTTTAAAATACAATAAAAATAAACCAACAGTACTTAATATAAAAGCAATCAAATAATTATTATACCAGACTTCACCCATGATAAATACGGCTGTAATAATTGTAAATACTTTAAGTGAAGACACAGGCACCACAACACTTACAGGCGCTTTTTGAATGCCTTGTAAAAAAAATACAAGTCCAAAAATATTAAATACACTCAGTGCAATCGATAAAATAAATTCCTTGTCTAATACAATATCACGCACCACCCAGTATTTGAAAAAATCGGCTTGGCGAAATCCAAAATATAAAATAGAAAAAATAATAGTAGCAAAAATACCCCGATAAAACATACCAATTTGATACGGAATCGTCGTTGTTACTTTTTTCCAATACGCATTACTAATTGCAAAACAAAGCGCACCAATTAAAACATAAATAATTCCCATACAAACTTTTTGAATTTAACCCCTGCACTTTTGAATGATGCATTTAATAAAAGAGCTTGATAATGCTCTTCCAAATTTTTTAATATTCGCAGTTTTTTGGTGTTCTTGCAAAAGGAATGACATCTCTAATATTGGTCATGCCTGTAACAAACTGCACCATACGCTCAAATCCTAATCCAAATCCAGCGTGTGGCACCGTACCAAAACGTCTTGTATCTAAGTAATAGCTCATCTCGGCTAAAGGAATATGCATATCGTTCATTCTGGCTTCTAGTTTCTCCAAACGCTCTTCTCTTTGTGATCCACCCACAATCTCTCCAATACCTGGTGCTAAAATATCCATGGCTGCCACTGTCTCTTTGCCTGGTTCGCATCCATCATTCATACGCATATAAAATGCTTTGATTGCCGCTGGATATCCCGTAACAATCACTGGCTTTTTAAAATGTTGCTCTACCAAGAACCTTTCGTGCTCACTTTGTAAGTCAATACCCCATTTTACATCGTAGGTAAATTTCTTTTTCTTATAGTGATTGCTATTTAATAGAATATCAATGGCCTCGGTATAGGTAATTCTTTCAAAACTATTTTCTACCACTAATTTTAATTTTTCAATTAATCCCAAGCCAGATCTTTTTTCTGTAGGCAATTGTTTTTCTTCTTCTGCTAAACGTGTATCTAAAAATGCTAAATCATCTGCATTGTGTTCCATCACATAAGCAATTAAATGCTTCATGAAATCTTCTGCTAAATTCATATTGTCTTCGAGGTCATTGAATGCCACTTCTGGTTCGATCATCCAAAACTCTGCCAAATGTCTTGTCGTGTTAGAGTTCTCAGCACGGAAGGTTGGACCGAAAGTGTAAATGTCTGAAAACGCCATGGCACCTAGTTCTCCTTCAAGTTGACCACTCACAGTTAAGTTTGTGCTCTTACCAAAAAAGTCTTCGGTAAAATCAATTTCGCCTGCTTCGTTTTTTGGAGCACCTTCCATTGGAAGTGTGGTCACACGAAACATTTCACCAGCACCTTCGGCATCACTTGAAGTAATGATGGGGGTGTTTAAATATAAAAATCCGCGATCATTAAAAAACTGGTGTACCGCAAATGCCAAGGCATGACGAATGCGAAATACGGATCCGAACGTATTGGTTCTAAAACGTAAATGTGCTTTTTCTCTTAAAAATTCTAATGAGTGTTTTTTGGGTTGTAAAGGATATTTTTCTGCATCACTATCTCCTAGTATTTCAATCGTTGTTGCTTTTACCTCCACTGTTTGACCTTTTCCTTGGCTTTCTACTACCACACCTTTTACTTTTAAAGAAGCGCCCGTGGTGATGCGTTTTAATAAAGCTTCATCAAATGCTCCCAAACTAGCCACTACCTGCACATTGTTATTGGTACTACCGTCGTTCAATGCGATAAACTGGTTGTTTCGGAAGGTGCGCACCCATCCCATAACGACTACTTCGGCCCCGACAGCTGAATTAGCATCGGTTCCGCTTAACAATTGCTTGATTTTGACTCTTTGGTTGAACATATTAGTTATTTCGAGGTTCAAAGATAACCCATAAAAAATTGTTTTTTTATGCAAAACTGCTTTACTTTGTGGTAGAAACGAGCGAAACGCTCAGATGCTTTTTTCGAGCTGCTTTCATTACCGGTCAAATCTTGACCAAATTCAACTAGATTTTTTCAACCATCCCACGATTTCGATTCGATTTAAATAAACCCTTCATTTACAGTGCAAGAAAAAGACGACAAACCAAAGAGCCGACGCAAGCCCGCCGCTGCGCCTACTCCAACAGCTAAAGCAGATGCATCCGCATCTAAACCCCTACGCAAACCTATTGCAAAAAAAACAGCCGCTCCGGTAAAAGTGGAGAAAGACCCTACCGAGGACGATAAGGCTTCTAAAATTGCAGCTGCTTTATTTGGAGACGAATCTGCTGCAAGCCAAGCGCCTGCACCAGCAGAAAATCCTGAAGCAGCATCTGCCGCTCAGGGCGATCAAACAGGTCAAGACACAGAAGCTGGTCAATCCAATCAATTTGCACAAGGTGGCGATCCCCGTGGACAAAGAGGCCCAGGTCAAGGACAACACCCACACCAAAATAGACATCAACCTAAAAAAGAACCCGTATTCAATGTTGAATTCGACGGCGCCATTGCTTCAGAAGGTGTCTTAGAAATGATGCCAGATGGATATGGCTTTTTAAGAAGTTCTGATTATAATTATTTGTCTTCTCCTGATGACGTATATGTTTCTCCTTCACAAATAAAATTATTTGGTTTAAAAACAGGAGACACAGTTCAAGGAACAGTGCGTCCTCCAAAAGAAGGGGAGAAGTATTTTGCATTAACGAAAGTGGATTTTGTCAATGGTAAAAAACCAGATGAAATTCGTGATCGTATTCCTTTTGATTATTTAACACCTTTGTTCCCGTTCCAGAAATTAAATTTATATACCACGGCTAATAATTATAGTACGCGTATCATGGATTTATTTACACCTATTGGTAAGGGTCAACGTGGATTACTGGTTGCACAACCAAAAGTAGGTAAGACCATGTTGTTGAAAGAGATTGCCAATGCGATTGCAGCCAATCACCCAGAATGTTATTTGATGGTGGTCTTGGTAGATGAGCGTCCAGAGGAAGTAACCGATGTAGAGCGTTCTGTAAAAGCAGAAGTGATTGCATCTACATTTGATGAGCCTGCAGAAAAACACGTTAAAGTTTCTACCATGGCTTTACAAAAAGCAAAGCGTTTAGTAGAATGTGGACATGATGTAGTCATATTATTAGATTCAATTACACGTTTAGCACGTGCACATAATACAGTAGCACCAAGCTCTGGTAAAGTATTATCAGGTGGTGTGGAAGCCAACGCAATGCAAAAACCAAAACAATTTTTTGGTGCTGCGCGTAAAATTGAAAACGGCGGATCATTGACCATCATTGCAACTGCGCTTGTAGATACTGGTTCTAAAATGGATGAAGTGATCTTTGAAGAATTCAAAGGAACTGGTAATATGGAATTGGTATTAGATCGTCGTTTGGCAAACAAGCGTATCTTCCCTGCGATTGATTTAACAGGATCAAGTACGCGTCGTGATGATTTGTTATTAGATAAAGATGTATTACAAAGAATGAATATCCTTCGCTTATTCTTGAACGATATGAACATCGACGAAGCAATGAACGAATTATTAAAACGCATGCGCGGGACCTTAGACAACGAAGAGTTTTTGGCCAGCATGAATCGTTAGGTTTTATAAAAAAGCCCTTCATAAAATGTAAGGGCTATTTTATTTATACTCTTATGATTTTTCGGCAGCCCATAAACGAGGCTGCCGATTTTTTTACGAAATCTTTTTCATCTAAATATTACTATGGAAAAGAAGCGATTACCTAATGCGCTTCTAACCAATTTTTTCCTTGACCAATTTCGGCTTCTACCGGAACGCCGTTTGGTAATTCCATTGCGGTCGTCATACAAGCTAAAATCAATTCTTTTAGTGCAGGTAATTCGGATTCCACTGCATCAAATACCAATTCGTCGTGTACTTGTAAAATCATTTTAGATTCCCAGTGTTGCTTTTTCATTTCATGATGGATCTTGATCATGGCTAGCTTAATCATATCTGCCGCAGAACCTTGAATAGGGGAGTTGATGGCGTTGCGCTCTGCAAATCCACGCACTGTAAAATTAGAAGAATTGATATCTCTTAACCAACGTTTTCGTCCCATTAAGGTTTCAACAAAGCCTTGTTCTTTCGCCTTATTGATTTGCTGGTCCATGTACAATTGAATATTTGGAAATTCTTTTTTATAATTATCAATGATCTCTTTTGCTTCTGTTCTTGAAATACCTAGGTTTTCGGCTAAACCAAATGCGCCCTGTCCGTAGATAATACCAAAGTTGACACTCTTTGCTTTATAGCGTTGTTCTTTAGTCACTTCGGATTCTGCTATCCCATAAACTTTTGCAGCTGTTGCCGTGTGGATGTCTTTCCCTTGTTTAAAAGCGTCGCACATATTTGGATCACCGCTAATGGCAGCAACCACCCTTAATTCAATTTGAGAATAATCTGCACTCACTAAAATACGAGCAGGGTCTCTTGGAATAAATGCTTTTCGAACTTCTCTTCCGCGCTCCGAACGAATGGGTATATTTTGCAAATTTGGATTCGTGCTACTTAACCTTCCTGTCACAGCAACTGCTTGTGCATAGCTAGTATGGATTCTTCCAGTTTTAGAATTGACGATGGCAGGTAAGGCATCCACATAAGTAGATTTTAATTTGCTTAGTTCTCTAAAGTTTAAAATGTCGTCTACAATTTTATGTTTTGCTGCTAACTTAGCTAGCACATCTTCTCCTGTAGCATATTGACCAGTTTTTGTTTTCTTTGCTTTTGGATCAATTTTTAAAATATCAAACAACACTTCCCCTAATTGTTTTGGAGATGCAAGATTAAAACGGACACCCGCTTGTTCAAAAACACGCTCTTCGCTAATTTTAATATCCGCTTCTAATACCTTGCTATACTCATTCAAAAATTGTTCATCTACTTTAATGCCCTCAAATTCCATATCTACCAATACCTGCATTAAAGGATTTTCAACTTCTTCAAAAACACGTTTTACTTCGCGCTTTGTCAATAAGGGTTCAAAGCATTCTTTTAATTGAAAAGTGATATCCGCATCTTCTGCAGCGTACTCTGTGATTTGATCCAAAGGAACATCACGCATCGTGCCTTGATTTTTTCCTTTTTTACCTATTAGGGTTTCAATACCTACGGGCGCATATCCTAAAAACTGCTCGCTCAGGATATCCATACTACGTCTGCCTTCTGGCTCAATCACATAGTGCGCCAGCATGGTATCAAAAGTCTTTCCTTTTAATAGTACCCCATACCATTTTAAGACTAGGAAGTCATATTTTAAATTTTGTCCAATCCATGTAATGGTTTCGTCTTCAAATAAGGGCTTGAGTTGATTTAAAATATGTTTTGCCCCATCAGTGCCGTCGCCATCGTTTGCCACAGGTAAATAGTATCCAGTATGTGTCGTGTTTGAAAAACTTAATCCAACCAACTGTACATTGTTGGCGTCAATACCCGTTGTTTCAGTATCGATACAGATTTCCTTTTTAGTAATAATCTTTTTTATGAAAGCCTCAATCGCTTTATCGCCCACAATCGTTTCGTATACATGTGGCGTATTCTCAATATTTTTATTGGCAATTAATTTTGGCAAGTCTGATGCAGCTTCTTCATCGTCATCGTAACCCGGATTACCAGGCTCGTCATTAGGTTCTAACACAGACTGCGTACCGGCTTCTGAATCAAGCACAATTGTTTTTGTTTTTACAATGGTCTTTTTAGATTTAACTTCGTTGCCAAATAAATCTGTTTGCACTTCGTCGTTATCAATTTTCTTTTTTTCATCAGACGCTGTTCGCGTCTTCTCCTCAAAATCACCACCCAGTATGCGTTTGCCAAGGGTCTTGAATTCAAGTAAATTAAAAATTTCTGTTAAGGCAGGAATATTTTTTTCTGATAATTGATAGTCTTCTTCGTGAAACTGAACTGGCACATTGGTAATGATGGTAGCTAATTTTTTACTCATGATAGCAGATGCTTTTCCTGCTCTCACTTTTTCACCCATCGCGCCTTTAATCTTATCTGCATTCGCTAACACGCCTTCAAGTGTGTCATATTCTTTTAATAATTTCGCAGCCGTTTTTTCACCCACACCTGGAATACCTGGAATATTATCTGCTGCATCACCCATTAAGCCCAACATGTCTATCACTTGATCTACACGAGCAATATCCCATTTTGCTTTAATTTTTTCTGCGTCTAATATTTCTCTTTCATTTCCAAATGCAGGCGGCTTCCACATATACACATTCTCTTTCACCAATAACTGACCGTAGTCTTTATCGGGTGTTACCATATACACTTCGTAGCCCAAGTCTGCAGCCTGCCAGGCCAATGTTCCAATTACGTCGTCTGCCTCATACCCATCGCATTCTACTACAGGAATATTAAACCCTTCAATGATGGCTTTAATATGAGGTAATGAACTTAATAAATCTTCGGGAGCGGCTTCTCTGTTGGCTTTATAATCTGTAAAGTCAGTATGTCTTTCGGTGGGTGCATGCGTATCAAAGCATACGGCAATATGAGAAGGATTTTCCTTTTTTATAATCTCTAATAAGGTATTGGTAAAACCAAATTGAGCGTTGGTATTGATGCCGGTGCTTGTGATTCTTGGGGTGCGGATGAGTGCATAATAGGCCCTATAAATCAAGGCCAGTGCATCTAGTAGATAGAGTTTTTTAGACATGACGCTAAGTTAGCCAAAAAAAATCCTCCCAGTTCAGATTTACCGAGCTGGGAGGAAACTTATTTTTCCAGGTTTACAATGCTATTTAAATGAGCATTATGAACGATTGGATTTGAGGTTATTTCAATTGATACTTATGCTTATAGCGTTCGTATAATTGTTTGCCTTTATTATCTAATGATACTTTACGACCTTGGATAAAAGCATGGGCAATCACACTAGACTTCATGTCTAATAAATCGCCATTCACAATTAAAAGGTTCGCGTCTTTTCCCGCTTCAATGGTGCCGGCCTTGTCATCGATGCCCAAAATTTTAGCAGGATTTAAGGTTACCGCTGAAAGTGCTTGTTCTTTAGTTAAACCATAGGTAGCAGCTGTTCCAGCGTTAAAAGCAAGGTTACGGAAACGACTTTGATCGTGCGTATCATTTAAGCAAAACAATACACCCGCTTTTTGTAAAGCGGCTGGTGTTTTGTAAGGTTGGTCCACATCGTCATCTTCCATAGAAGGCAAGGAGTGCTGACGATCTAAGATCACTGGTACATTATTTTCGGCCAATAGGTCTGCAATCTGATAAGCTTCTGTGCCACCGACAATCACCAATTTAAATCCAAAAGATGTTGCAAGGTCCATCGCCAATAACATTTGCTTTACTTCATTTGCGCGAACAAATAATTTTTGCTTGCCTTCAAACAAGCCACGTACCGCTTCTAGTTTTAAATTGTTTGCAGCATGTGTTTTTTCTTGATAGTAGGCTTTAGCATCCGTAAAAAATGTTTTGATGGTTTCTATCTTTTCCATCGCCGCTTTCACTGGATCGCCTCCAGGACCACCTGGACGCATAAAAGCCATACGTCCGCCACGACGTGGCATCAAGCTTGGCATAATGATATACAATCCATTATCCATTTTATAAGCAGCGTCTTCATAATTCCAAGCATCCAATTGTACCACACTTGCTTGGCCCTCAATCAGCTCACCTTCTGGTGCAACGCCTGCTAATAAAATACCGTTCTCACGCAATACGCCAATAATCTTTGAATCCGTATTGTATGCCACGATAGATCTGATGTTTGCGTTGTTTTCACCAATTTCTGTATGATCATTGCTACCACGTACGCCAGAGCTAATTTCTCTTAGTCCTAAATCAGAGCTTGGTAAAATCAAGCCTGGATAAACTTGTTTACCTGTTCCGTCAATGACTGTGGCACCAGCCGGTATAGCTACATTGCCTACGCCAATAATTTTTCCATTTTCAAACGCAACAGTTGCGTCTGTCAAGGTGGTTCCGTTTCCTATATGAACTGTAGTATGTGTAATCACGGTAACACCTTTTTGTGCAGCAGCTGGATACACATTGTCTTGTGCACTTGCAGTTAAACCTAACAACGCAAGAGCAAAAATGCTTAAATATTTCTTTTGCATGGTTTAGTTTTTTTGAGATTCGTAAATAGTGTTAAGACCTTCATTGTGATCATGGTCTCCACACTC
>CAMCHR010000001.1 GCA_945874755.1 Chitinophaga pinensis | reverse complement strand
ATTTGTTTTGTAGATTAGATCTAAACCATACAGCTCAATCACTTTTAAGGTGAAATTATAGAGCAGGGGGCTGTCTGTTTTTAAGTGTACAATGCCCTCTTTTTTTAGAAACTGTTGATACAGTCTTAAAAATTTGGGATGGGTCAAACGCTTTTTTGCCTTAGACCATCTTAGTTGAGGATCGGGGAATGTGATCCATATTTCATCCACCTCGTCCTTGGTAAAATAGTTAGAGGTCAATTCTATTTGAGAACGTACAAATGCCACATTTTTTAATCCGTCTTTATTGGCAATACTTGCGCCTTTCCATATGCGATTGCCTTTTAAATCGATTCCAATAAAATGTTGTTCTGGAAACATACGGCCTAGTCCAACTGCATACTCTCCTCGGCCACAAGCCAATTCTAGTGTAAGTTTTGTAGATGCGTTGTCATTATTATTTTGAAGAGAAACACTTGACGCAACATGACTTTCTTTAATAGATAAGCTTGAAATATCAATTGCAGTCGTCCCATTTTTTAATGCGTCAAAAAAAGCAGCCCATCTCCCAGGCATGCCTTGCGGAAATTCCAAGACATTATTATATTTCTTAATAGCTGCAAACTTGATTAGTTTTTTCTGACCCATGGCCAAAGATAGTATTAGAAAGGCTTCTAATTGAAATATTGTTTTATTTATTTTTTATCAAATACATAATTACACGTATATTTATACTTTAAAACACACGTGCAATGAAAACGAAATTGACCCTTGTGGTGGAAGATGAAGTGATCTCTAACGCAAAAATTTATGCTAAGAAAAAAGAGGAGAGTCTTTCTTCTTTGGTAGAAAACTATTTAAAAGCAATTGCAGTTAATGGAAAAGTTGAAAAAAATAAAACTAAAAAGTTACATCCTTCGATTGCTAAATTAAAAGGGGTAATCAATCTTCCTAAGAATTTTAATTATAAAAAAGAACTTGGAAAAATATTACTTGAACGATATAATAAATTAAAATGAAAAATATTTTTATAGATACGGATGTGATCATAGACTTTCTTGGAAATAGAGCAAGTTTTTCGAATGCAGCTACTGAGCTTTTTGATTTATACGCTCATAACAATAAAAAACCTTTTATTTCTGCAAATTCTTACACGAATGTGTACTATTTATTAAACAAGCTGATTAAATCCCCTAAAATTGTCATTTCACATTTGACTACTTTATATGATATAACAGAACTATTAGAGGTTAATAGTAATATCATAAATCAATCTATACATTCTGAATTTTCTGATTTCGAAGACGCACTGCAGTATTATGCTGCGTTGTCTAATAAAAAAATAGATTTGATTGTAAGCCGAGATAAAAAAGGGTTTAAAAAAAGTACTATTCCTGTTTTTGATGTCGATCAAGCACTTCGGATTTGTAGTCAATAAACTTACACCTTCATTAATTTCAATGCTCTTTGTGCAACAATAGGCGCAATCGCTACACCCATCCCACTCATGCGCACTGCGCAGTATACATTGGGCTGTAATTGTTCAATGATAGGCTTCTTAATTTTACCTATGCCCATCGTGCCACTCCATCTAAGCTCTATTTTTGGTTTTTTAGATCCCTGAGGTAGGATGCGCTTCATCATAAAATCCTCTAATACTTTTTGTATCGTAGCTGAAGTCTCTAATGAATAGGTTTTTTCGTTTTTAAAATCTGCATTTCTTGCACCACCTAATAATAAACGATTACCTAGGTTGCGGAAATAATAATAGCCTTCATCAAAATGGAAGCACCCTTTAAACTTTAAATTTTTGATAGATTCCGTGATAAATACTTGTCCTCTTGCTGGCACCACATCTAAACCAGGGATGAGTTGTTTTGCAAATCCATTGGTACAAATTAAAAATTGTTTTGCTTCTAAAGGCGCGTCTAAATTGGTGGTGATGGTCACGCCTTTTTTATGAGATTTGAACTTTTTGACTTCGGTACTAAATAAAATTTGAACCCCTTTCGCCTGCACTGCTTGTTGCAAAGCCAATACCAATTTTGCAGAATTTAATTGTCCTTCCATTTGATTGAATGCCAAAGCCTTGATACCTTGGAAACCTAGTTTTTTAATATTCTTACTTGCATTGGTATAAATAGGCAAGTATTTCCCATTCTTTTTTGGCGTCTTTAATGCGGGCGCCAATATTTTATTTAAATAAGCAATATCATTTTCTAATTTTGAAATATCATACAGCTCACTCAGTTCACTATTTATCCCTTTATTTGCCTTACTCACTTTTACTTTTGTATCCTGCTCTGTCTTTTTTCCTTCAAATAATTCATAGCCACCCCATTGATTGTAGTCAATCTCCTTGGCTTTAAAAACTTTTTGAATTCTTTGTAATCCATCATAGCGCATCTTCACTGTCTCTAACATGGCTGCTTCACCCATCAATTGAACATCTGATATGAGTTCAGAGACACTTCCAAAACATGAGAAGCCTGCATTGCGTGTGCTTGCGCCAGAAGGAATAGTGCCACGTTCTAAGATCGTAATTTGCAACTTCGGATTTTGATGGATGGCTTCATAGGCTGTCCATAATCCTACAAAGCCACAACCTACAATCACCAAGTCCTTGGGTGCAAAATAGGTGGATTGTTCCCATACTGATATGGCCATAATTTTGAAATTAGGTATATTCCTCTAAGGTCCTATATTTTTATCAATAAACAACTTTCTCAATTTCATTAATCTTAAAAAATTCATTTAAATACTTAAATATGTTGTTTAGGTATAAAAAAACCGCCCCAATTGGGGCGGTTTAAAGAACTTATTTTTAAGCATTAGTTCAAGTTCATCATTGAAGTATAATACTAGACTTTAATGATGAATAATCATCTTATTTTCCAAAGATATAACGAATACCTAATTGAGCTGACCATACTTCAAATACAGATGCGTTCTTGCTGTAAGTATTTTTGATTAAATCAGTTGTGCCATCTGCAAATTTCTGAGTCGCTAATTTGTAAGTTGGTTGATTATTTACAACAGATTGGAATGCTAAGATTTGTGAATTAGTTGCTCTTTGAGATACACCCCAATTATCGTTCAACATATTTCCAAAGTTCAAGATATCCGCTCTAATTTGAATCGTATTGCGCTTGCCTTTTACATTTACAAAAATGTCTTGAACAATTGATAAGTCAAAACGGTGTAACATTGGAATAAATGATGCATTTCTTTCGGCATATTGACCACGACGTGTTTTTAAATAATCGTCTTGGTTGATATAATTCCAGAAAGCGGCTTGTTGCTCTACTTCAGAATAAGTTCTTGTACCTACTACTAAAGGAATAAACTTGATATCTTGGAAATCCTTAGGTACAAAAATCAATTCGTTGTTGCTTACTCTGTCTCCATTCATATCACCACTCATAGTGTATGTGAATGGGCTACCTTGGTTACCAACATATCCAATTGAGATTGAAGTTGCACCACCTGCTTTTTTACCATACTCTAATCTGTATCCAAACATACCCACTAAACGGTTTGGTGAAACAAAGTCAGAAGTAGATAAAGATAAATCATTGTTACCATTGACTGCTCTAGCAGAAGTCCAGCTACCTGATGCAATTGAACCTGCACTCATAAAGTCTTTTGCATTAGATGTAGTCCAAGCAAATGATCCAAATAAGCCTTTGTTATAAGGTAATTCTAATTTCAAAGTCAAAGACTTAAAGTAAGAACCATCTTTGTTTGTTAAAACGATACCGTTTGAAACGTTATCATTTACTCTTACACCAGCATCCGTTCTTGCAAATTGACTTCTTGTATCAACGCCTGCAAAGTTTCCAGTTGGTAAATCTAAGTTGGCGTTATAGTAATGAACTGCGTTTAAATTATTGTTGTAAATACCTTCAATCGTACCAATGAATCCTAAAGGTAATTTTTGATCTATCGCAATATTCGTTTTCCATACTTGAGGGAACTTATAATTAGCATCGGTAAATGCTAAGTCAAATGTAGAAGGCAAAGTTGGTGTAGATGGGATATAATGTTGAGCAGGATTCGGGGTAAAACCATACTTAGGTGTTTTACTGTTATCGCTGTCAATATAACCTGTTAACACACCATTATTACCCACTTGGTTTGAGATAAATACATATGGAGGACGACCTGTGAATACACCAGTACCACCTCTTAATTGCGTTTTCTTATTACCAAATACATCTACGTTAAATCCAAATCTCGGCTCCCATAAAATTTGGGTTGTTGGCATCACTGCTGTATTCAATTTCTCTCCTTTAGCAAATGTCATTGCTGTAACAGCTGGATTTTCTAAAGAAGTTGGTTCAATATCAATGATGGCTGCTCTTAGACCAAAAGTTAATTTAATATTTTTTCTAAATTGGTATTCATCCTGACCGTATATATCTAAACGTGTTGTTTTTAATACTTGCATTGGATCAACGGCACCTGGTAATGCAGAGTATCTATATTGAAAACGAGTTGGTAAGTTTGTTACAGATGGCTTTCCACCATTTGCAATACTTTCGTTCGCTGCAGCGTAGAAGCTTGTTAATGAACTAAAAATATACACCCCATTAGATGCAGGGAAAAATAAGTTGTTAGATTGGTATTTTTCAAAATTTACACCAGCTGTTAAAGTATGCTTACCAGCATATTTTGTAATGTTATCGGTAATATGAAAAGTATTGTAATCTAATTTGTTACCTGGAGTGAATGGATCAAAACCTACAGAAGCGTAAGTAGATGTACCACTTAAGATATCAATTGTTGGGAACAATGAACTTCTATATTTTCTATCTTCAATTTGCATATCATAACCCACAATCAAAGAGTTGTGTAAAGTGTTTGATAGCTTACTGTTTAATTCCAATACATAAGAACGGGTATTGTCCATAATGATATAACCGCTATTAGCAAATGCCATAGATAATTGCTGAGTTGTTCTGTTACCATTACCTGCTGAGTTAGAGTTAGAAACATTGATTTCTGCTTCAGAATCGTGTTGAACGTAACGAGCAGTTAATTTATGTTTGTCGTTGATATTCCAATCTAATCTTACTAAGAATTTCTTACTCTTGTTGGTATTAGAATAACCTTCCCAAGCACCTGTGTTATAATCAAATTTCTCTTTCATGAAATTAGACAAAGTTTCCATATCGGTATAGGTTGGTCTACTGATTTGTGTACCTGTCGCATTAGGAGAACCTGTAGAAAACCAAGTAGTACCTGGTTCTGTACGCTCTAATGTTTCATAGTTACCAAAGATGAATAATTTGTTTTTGAAAATAGGTGCTCCAAGACGGAAGCCACTTACTTTCTCATCAAACTTAGAAGCCACTACTGGAACACCAGCAGCTTTATTACCCACGTATCTTGAGCTATTGTCTCTTTGTGTTTGATAGTAAGAACCTTCGATATCATTTGTACCAGATCTAGTTACTGCATTGATACCAGCACCAGTAAAACCGCTTTGACGAATATCGTAAGGTGCAATGTTCACTTGTAATTGCTCTAATGCATCCAATGAAATGGCTGATGCACCTGTTCTACCACCTGCTTGTGCAGAAGAACCTAAACCAAAACTGTTGTTGAACTGAGAACCGTCAATTGTAAAGTTGTTCAAACGTGAATCTTGTGCACCAAATGAATTTCCGTTTCCGTTGGCATTGTACTTTGTGATACCATCGATCGTTCTTGCTCCAGTAATTGGAATATTTTGCAAGTCTCTTCTAGTGAATTGTTGAGAAGCACCAGTTCTTTCTTTAGAGAATAAGCCACTTCTATTGCTAGAAACAACCACCTCTGCTAAGTTTGAACCAGTCGCTAATAAAACAAAATCAATATTGCTCGCCACACCTAAGTTGGTGCTTAAATCAGCTACTTGATTGTTTTTATAACCTACATAACTTGCAGCTACGGTAAAAGGTCCGCCAACTCTTACTGCTGGGAACACGTAGGCACCTGTTTTGTTAGTTACTGTTTTGTAGGTTGTGCCTGTTGGCACGTGTGTTGCAACAACGGATGCACCTACCATTACTTCCTTCTTCTCATTTACAACAACACCAGAAATAGATGAAGTGGTAATTTGAGCGAAACTGATGATGCTCATCATGCAGCTTGTTAAAAACAAGATTGTTTTTTTCATTTGTTTTGATTTGATTTCGAAATGCTTACTTTAATTGGTTGCATTGTAGCAGTCATTGGATTTGCCAATATCTTGTTAAAATGCATCCGCAAAACTAAACCGAATCAATAATTATTGATGTCCTGAAACGCCCAAAAGGCAAGAATTAATACTAAGTTAATGTAGGATTATACGACCTTATATTTAAATTTATATTATATTTATCCTTTTTTGATTGAACTGATACATTTTAATAAACAGCATAATTTATGTTGATTTTGCTCCATTTTCTTATCTTGCTTGTAAAATCATTCAATTCTACGTATGTATAAATATTTTTTTCTCGTCTTTTTTTCTTTTTTAATGCAACCCTTGTTTTCACAGACAACTTCTAGCTATGCCCTTCCGAGCTTAAATCTTACCGATGGCTTTGGAAGACTCATACCTGCAAGTGGCGCTGGTGTATCAGGCACGCCCTATGTGTTTGATCAATTTGGATTGGGCAAAGGCACATTTATCAATGGTGTTGAATTTGAGGAACCAAGTTTCAATTATTCTTACTTCGATCATAATCTTTACTTCACAAAAGGGAATCAATTGTATTTAGTTAATTACCAACTAAAATCATTTGTCTTAAATGGTATAGATAAGGATGATAATAAAGTTTCAAAAGAATTTATGTCTTTATATCCGAGTATCGACAACAATACAACTACTACTTTTTATGAAATGCGCTCAAATGGTAATGTATTTCAGCTTTTAAAATATACAAGTAAACTTATTAAAGAATCAACTGTGTTTAGCGGCCCTCCAATAAAGGAATATATCTTAGAAGATTTATTTTATATCTATGATAAAGCAGATAAAAAAATGCTTCCATTGGGAGGTACACTTTCTTTGAAAGCGCTAAAAAATATGTTACCAAATTATGCTGCTCAAATAGATGCATTGACGAATGCCAATAAATTAAATTTAAAGAAGGAGGATGATATGATTCAATTGATTCAGCAACTAAAATAAATTTAGTTGAGGTTAGTAAAATATAATCTGATTTTTATAAATTCTACATCAACTTATTCAGCTTTCATTTGTTAAACCTATATGCAACATTTTACGCCTGCCGAATGGCAGTCTTGGGAAAGATTTTATAGAGCAAATTTTATCAATAGCTTAACGGGGTTTAAATCGGCTAGTTTAATTGGCACCATCAATGCGCAGGGTGTGCCTAATTTAGGCCTATTTAGCAGCATGGTCCATATTGGGTCTGATCCAGCATTAATTGGCTATATCAACCGACCTCTTGCTGCTGCTCCGCATACCTTAGCCAATATCAAAGCAGGTGGTTTGTACACGGTCAACCATATTCAGGCTTCTTTTTTAAGTCAAGCGCATCAAACAAGTGCCAAATATCCCGACGAAGTGAATGAGTTTACAGAAGTAGGGCTGACAGAGGAATACTTAGATGGGATATATGTGCCTTTTGTGAAAGAGAGCCCTATTAAATATTTGCTTTCCCTAAAAGAAATTGTACCTATTACATTGAATGCCACTTTTTTAGTGATTGGTCAGTTAGAGCAGGTGTTGATGGATCCATCATTCCAGCCAACTACAGATGGTTTTTTACATTTAGACCAAGCGGGTAGCATTTGTAGCAATGGCTTAGACGCTTATTATCACACTACCCTGATTGACCGATATGCGTATGCTAAACCGGATAAGGCAGCTGAGCAATTATAACTGTAGGATCTTATTCGCCGCAGCCAAATACTATCTTTATTTTGAAGACGCAGTCTTTTTTGGTAAATTACATCAAATCGATGTATATGAATCCATGTCTATTTAGCGATGCAAGAAGGGGCTTTTTAAAAAAATCAGCTTCGGTTGCAGCACTTTATTTTACGCCTTCTGTTTTAGTGAAGACTTTTGCTGCTGATGCGATTGTGCCGTTGCCTATTGCAAAAGAAAAATTAAAGTTTATGCTGAATGGTAAACCTGTATCACTTGAAATTGATGCAAGAACAACCATGCTCAATTTATTAAGAGAACAGATTGGTTATACTGGTACTAAGAAAGGGTGTGAGATGGGGCAATGTGGGGCTTGTACTATACATGTAAATGGCAAACGTTTAAAATCATGTACTCAATTGGCATTGAATCATCAGAACAATCAAATCACAACGATTGAAGGTCTAGCGAAAGGAGATCAGTTGCACCCAATGCAGGCTGCATTTTTAAAAAATGACGCTTTCCAATGTGGCTATTGTACTTCGGGACAAATCATGTCCGCAGTGACTTGCGTTAGAGAAGGAAAAGCGACAAGTAGAGCAAGTATACAAGGGTATATGGACACCAATATTTGTAGATGCGGGGCCTATCAAAATATTGTGGACGCAATTGTTGAAGTCGCAAAATCTGGCGCTAAAATTTAATCCTTTTAATTTTCTTTTATGAACAATATTGATTTACATAAGCACAATACAAATAGTTATAAAATTAACTTCGAAGACGAACGCGTGGATGGAGCAGATAAAGTAACAGGCAAAGCAATATACACTGCAGAATACAATTTGCCAAATATGGCATATGGAGTATTCGTTACAAGCAGCATTGCAAAAGGCACCATAAAAAATATGGATACCGCAAAAGCTTTGGCATCACCTGGGGTATTAGATGTGATTTATTATGCGAACTGTCCAAAAGTACCTGGTTATTTAACCAATGCTGCAGAGCGTCCTAAAAATGTTTCTGAGTGGCGTGGACATAAAGTATTATACGATAATCAAGTACGGTTTTTTGGTCAACCCATTGCATTGATTGTGGCAGATAGTTTAGAGAATGCAAACGCTGCTATTCGTTTAGTGCGCGCCGAATATGAGTCACAAGCTTTTGAAACAAATTTTGATCTTGTAAGAAAAGATGCTTCTAAATTAAAAGGAACAGTGGCCTATAAAAGAGGTACAGAAAATGCATTTAAAACAGCGTCTGCTTTTATTGAAGCGGAATATGCTATTCCTGCAGAAGTGCACCTTCCAATGGAGATGCATGCTACCATTGCATTTTGGGAAGGAGAAGACAAAGTCACACTATATGATAAAACACAAGGACCTAAAAGCACACAAACCACGGTGGCGCGCACTTTTGGTTTATTAGATAAAAATGTGCGAGTGATTGCAGAAAATGTAGGTGGTGGTTTTGGTAGTGGTTTAAGAAGTTGGGCCAATGTGCCTGCTGCTTTGATTGCTGCTAAAAAATTAAACCGTCCTGTAAAAATAGTATTGACGCGTCCTCAAATGTTTTCTTTAGTGGGTTATCGTCCACAGTCTTGGCAAAAAATTGGTATTGGCGCAGATGCTTCAGGGCGATTTATTGGTATCTCACACGAAGCTATTAGCGGCACATCTCGTTACGAAGATTTTAGAGAAGGGATTGTGAACGTGTCTAAATTTTTATATGCTTGTGATAATGTAGATACAAAATACAGTTTGTTACCACTCGATATGAGCACCCCAGTTTGGATGCGCGGTCCTGGAGAAGCCACTGGTTCTTATGGTTTAGAGTCTGCGATAGACGAGTTATCCTATCAATTAAAAATGGATCCAATAGATTTAAGATTAAAAAACTTTACCTCTGTAAATCCTGAAAATAAATTGCCTTTCTCTGATAATAATTTAAAAGATTGCTATGCTTATGGGAAAGAAAAAATTGGCTGGAAAAATCGTCCTACAACGCCTGGTACATTAAAAGAAAACGGATGGCTGATTGGATATGGTATGGCCAATGGTGTATTTGGTGCAGGTAAAGGAAGTGCATCTGTGCGTGCATTGTTAAATAAGGAAGGCAAATTGACTTTAGAGTGTGCAGTGAGTGATATGGGGCCAGGCACCACCACCTCCATGACAATCATAGCAGCTGCTGCAATGCAGATGCCTATTGAAAAAATTAAATTCAAATTAGGCGATTCTGATTTACCTCCAGGCCCTTCACAAGGCGGATCAGGAACAACCTCTACGGTAGGATCAGCAGTGGACTTGGCTTGCACGACTTTAAAACAAAATTTAAAAGACTTGGCCATTAAACTAGTTCCTGCTTTTGCTATTTTAAAATCAGAAGCCGTAGAAGTTAAAAATGAAATGGTGCTTGCTATTGCTGACCCAAATATCAAAATCACTATTGTAGATTTATTACAACTAAGTCCTGATAAACAAATTGATTTAACCATCGCATCTACAGGTAAAACTGCTGAGCAATTAAAGTTCACAAGTAATTCCTTTTCTTCACATTATGTAAAATTAGCGGTGAACCCTAAAGATGGCACTATTAAAATTTTACAAGTAGTGACCACGGGAGATGCTGGAAAAATTATTAGTCCTAAAACTGCAAGAAGCCAAATGATTGGTGGAGTAGTAGGAGGTATTGGGATGGCATTGACAGAGCAATTGGAAATGGATCATGTGTCTGGACAAATTATCAATGCAAGTTTTGGCGCTTATCATGTGCCATTGCATTCTCAAATTCCGCCAACTGATGTTTGGTTTGTCAATAAGCCAGATGTAAATATGAATTCAATTGGTGCAAAAGGGATTGGTGAAATTGCTTTGATTGGTTTTGCAGCTGCAGTTACCAATGCCGTCTACAATGCCACAGGGAAAAGAGTCAGAGATTTACCCATTACGCCTGCTAAACTGGGGTTTAAGGGGAAAGTGTAATGGTATTAATTTTACCGTGAAGCAGAACAAGGGTTTTTTATGCACTTTATATAAAGAAATAATCCACTAAATGGATATTCATCTATTTTATTTCTTTTTTTGAGCATTTTACTTGTAAGTTTATTGCATGAAATATTTTAAGATATTATATGTACAGGTTTTAATTGGTATCATTCTAGGTATCATTGTTGGCTTATTATTTCCTGGCTTTTTTCAAACTGGAAAAATTATTAGTGATGTTTTTATTAGTCTAATAAAAATGGTGATTGCCCCCATTATATTTTTCACAGTTGTTTTAGGCATTACTGGAGCTGGTAACATGAAGAAAGTAGGAAGAGTTGGAGGAAAAGGAATCCTATACTTTGAGATTGTTTCTACCATTGCTTTATTGATTGGTTTAACGGTGGGTACATTTATTAAGCCGGGCAAAGGGGTTGTTTTAGCAACTACAAATAAAGAAAAAGTAGCTGCCTATGTAGATCAAGGAAAAGAAATGAATTGGATAGATTTCTTTACACATATCGTTCCTGATAATATCATTGGTGCTTTTGCAAAAGGAGATATCATTCAAATTTTATTTTTCAGTATTTTTTTCGCTATTGGTTTAATGATGATTAAAAAGGGCAATGAGGGCATTATCAATACCTTTGGCGTCATCAATAAAGCGCTATTTAATATTTTACATATTGTCATGAAACTTAGCCCTATTGGTGCTTTTGGCGGCATGGCCTATACCATGGGAAAATTTGGAATAGGAAGTTTATTGGTCTTAGGAAAATTCATGCTTACTTTTTATATCACTGTTTTGATTTTCATCTTTTTGATTCTAAATGGTATTATGCGTTACTATGGATTTAGTTTAATTAAATTATTGAAGTATCTAAAAGAAGAAATTTTTATTGTCATTGGCGCAAGTAGTAGTGAAGCCGTTTTGCCTTCTGTGATGGAAAAACTAGAACAGGCTGGTTGTGAAAAATCTGTTGTAGGTTTAATTATTCCAACTGGATATAGTTTTAATTTAGACGGCACTTCTATTTATCTAAGTATGGCCATTATTTTTTTAGCACAAGTGTTTGATATTGAATTTTCTATTTCACAACAATTAACCATATTTGGTATTTTATTGATTACAAGTAAAGGCGCTGCTGGTGTCACGGGAAGTGGCTTTATCGTTTTAGCTTCCACTTTAACAGCAATTAAAGTGATCCCTCTGGAAGGACTTGCCCTACTTATTGGAGTAGATCGTTTTATGAGTGAAGCAAGATCGGTCACTAATTTTATTGGGAACGCAGTGGCTACCGTGGTTATTTCAAAACATGAAAAGGCGATAGATATGGATACATTTAAGAAAGTAGTAGGTGTTTAATTTAAATTAGTAAGATTTTGAAATTATCCTCACAAGAATTGCTGTATCACCAAAGTAAAGTGGCCTATTATAGGAATGAGCAGTCCTATAAGCATCTATTTCTTTATTTTCATCCTATTTTGTTCAGATTTTCATTCAATATTCTAAATAATAAGTCTGTTAGTGAAGAAATAGTTTCAGATATGATGTTAAAAGTCTGGGAGATGGGCAACAAGCTTTCCCAAATTCAACATTTGAAAATATTTCTAATTACATCCGTTAAAAATGCATGTTTTACCTATTTGTCTTCTAAAAAACACCTACAATCCTTAAACGAATCAATTGATAATGAGGATATTATTAGCAGTAATGGGGATAATCCAGAACAACTTTTTATCTATTCAGAAGTGACTCAAAGAGTCAACTTAGTGATTGCATCTTTGCCTATGAAGTGTCAATTGGTATTTAGGTTGATTAAGGAAGAGGGGTTAAGCTATAAAGAAGTCTCTAAAGTGCTTGAAATCTCTCAAAATACCATTGAAACACATATGCGGATTGCTTTAAGGAAAATCCGAATGGACCTTCAGCATTTTTTAAAATAGGTCTATATCATCCTATTTAATAAATAATTGGGTTTGTCTTCACGGGAAGGCTCAATAATCTAGTCTTTGTATTGTATAACCATGAATAAACAAACAGAACAATACTTTTTTGACCTGATGAGCCTTAAGTTATCAGGTGATGCCACTGAATCTCAGTTGGCAGAAATTTCTGCAATGTTGAAAGTTAACCCTTCTTTACAGTTTTTATATGATCAAATGATTGAGCCTGTTTATTGTGACAAAGAGGCTGCCTCTAAAGCAGACCAAGCATATGCGACTCATTATGTAAAAATGCAATTGGCGGGTAAGTTTGAATCCATCAATGATAATATTTTTGAACCTGAGTTGGATAAATCGCCTAGTTTTTCAAAAAGAAAATTTGCTTTGATAGGGATTGCAGCTTGTGTATTTACAATCTTCTTTATCAACTACTCACTTCGCTTGGATAAAAGTGTGATCAAACAAAATAATAATGCTTTTGTAAATGAAGTCGTTACAAAGAGGGGGTCAAAGTCTTCTATAAAATTACCGGACGGTACCATCGTCCGCTTAAATACTGATAGTAGATTAACTTACCTCAATTTTGCTGCAGGCAAGACTAGAGAAGTTACGCTTGTGGGTGAAGCCTATTTTGATGTGGCACACGATAGCTCAAGGCCATTTATCATACACACTGGAAAGATCAACATTAAAGTACTTGGTACTTCATTTAATGTACGAAATTATCCACAAGATAAAGAGTCGGAGACCTCCTTAATTAAAGGCAAGATTGAAGTTTCGCTAAAATCAAGACCCGAGGATATCATCATATTAAAGCCAACTGAAAAATTAATTATTGCGAAAGAACAAGATGAATTAAATACGGCAACAAAAGTTAAAATTAGTAATGACAATAAAGTAGTATTGACTTCAATTACCTATTTAAGACACGATAGCTTGGTCGCTGAAACATCTTGGTTAAATGACAAATTGGTATTTGTGAATCAACCACTCGAAAAAATAGCAATTGAATTAGAAAGAAAATATGCCATTAACATTACTTTTAAAGAAGAAAAAGTGAAAAAATATAGGTATACGGGCGTATTTGAAAATGTTAGTTTAGAAAAAGTATTTCAATTAATCAAGTATTCTAAAAATATTAACTATAAAATAGATGATAAAAATATTGTGATTGAATAAGGATTTATACTTCCTATAAATTCTTATAAGATTACAAAGTTGACGGTAATAATTTTTTTAACAATGGACTTAATTAGCTTTTTAATAACCAATAAAAGAAAACCTATGGAAAAAAAAGAATCTTTTCCAATTAAAAATCTTCTTTTCTCTGTCACAAGAGGAATTAAAATTGGATTTTTATTAATTATCATTTCAATTCAGCTTTCAGCAAAAAACTTTGCACAGCAAAAAATTTCGTTGGATTCGGAAAGAACTGATATACAAACTGTTTTTAAAATGATTGAAAAACAGTCAACTTATCGCTTTTTTTACAGCAATGATGTATTGCCTGCAAACAAAGAAGTTACAGCACAATTCAAAGATGCTTATGTCGAAGTGATCTTGAATAAAATATTAGATGGGCTTCCAGTTACATGGAAATTCATTGATGACAAAAACATTGTCATCTCTAATAAAACAAACAACACTTTTCCAGCTGCATCTAATGCAATAGCTGACACTGTTGTTTCTGGCGTTGTTATAGCTTCTGAAGACGGCCAGCTACTTAAAGGAGTGAATGTGGCAGTCAAAGGCACTACGAATAAGACAACAACAGATGATAATGGCAGGTATAAAATAAAATTAGCGTCTGTAAATAGTACACTCGTTTTTACTTATGTTGGTTATGCAAATAAAGAAGTGTCTGCAAGTAAGTCTAACGATTTAAATGTAGAGTTGAAAGCGAGTTCAAAGGCTTTAGATGAAGTTGTTGTGGTAGGTTATGGTAAACAAAGAAGAAAAGAAGTTACTGGAGCGATTGCTAGTATCAATGAATCTCAACTTAAGGAGATTGCAGTGAGTAGTTTTGAGAATGCCATTCAAGGTCGAGTAGCAGGTTTAGAAGTGTCAGTACCTTCTGGAGAACCTGGTTCGGCTCCAGTGATTAGAATTAGAGGTTCTGCTTCTATTTCGGCAGGTAATGATCCTTTATATGTAATTGATGGTTTACCTATTTCAAGCAATATAGGTTTACAGCAAAACATTGGACAAAGAACAGAAGCTTATACTGTTCCAAAAATTAATCCATTTACAACAATCAATCCAAATGATATACAGTCTATTGAAGTATTAAAAGACGCTTCTGCAGCTGGTATTTACGGATCAAGAGGTTCGAATGGTGTGATTATGGTGACCACTAAAAAAGGTTTGAAAAATAGGAAACAAATTTCCTTTAATGCTTATACTGGAGTGAACGAAGCAACAAACTTGCCTCAATTAATGAATGCTGAGGACTTGATTCAGTATACGAAAGACACTAGAAATAATAACTATTTACAAACAAACGATCCAACAAATCCTGCTAGTAAAACATACAATCCATTATATAATCCTAATACAAATGCAGGAAGAGGAACGCAAGCCAATTTTTTAATTCCAGAAAAATATGTGAACTGGGATGGCACTAATACAGATTGGTTAGGCTTGGTACTTTCAAAAGGGATGGTTTCAAATTATAATTTATCAGTAAGTGGTGGAAAAGATAATATGACCTATTATACTTCAGCTGGATACTATACAGAAGAGGGTACTATTAAAGGTTCTAAATTTGATCGCTATACTTTTAGAGCTAATGTGGTAGATGATTTTTCTTCTAAACTTCAAATTGGTTCTAGTGTTAATATTGCTTATACAGACAATAATCGTTTACCAGCCAATGGGCCTTATTTTGCTTTACCTCCAGGGATTATCTATGATGCAATGGTGCACTCTCCAGTGGTTAAGCCTTATTTACCTGATGGAAGTATCAACCAGTCTGATAACCAAAATCAATTGGGGGCTTATATGACAACTGCTAACAATCCATTGGCAACAATGAAAGCAATTAAAGAAAATATTCGTAACCTTAGGATATTTGGAAATGCGTATCTTAAGTATAATATCTTACCTGATTTATCATTCAAGACTTATATTGGTGTTGATCTAGATAATTATCAACAGTCTTATTATAAAGGGGTTACCTTATTATATAGAGGTGCAACTAAACCTGATCCATTTGCAAAATCTAGTACTTCACAAGGTTTAAATTGGATTTGGGAAAACACATTGGATTATTCTAAAACATTGAATGATCATACATTGACATTGCTTGGAGGTTATACTGCACAAAAACAAAACAATGACTTACAGTTTATTCAAGCAAATAGTTTCCCAGACGATCAAGTAACAACAATTAGTGGCGGTATTGTAACTGGTGGATCTGCTGTTAAAGAACAATGGACTTTAGTTTCTGCATTAGCAAGAGCCAACTATTCGTATAAAGACAAGTATTTAATGTCTGCATTGATTAGATCTGATAAATCTTCAAGATTTGGAACCGGCAATCAGACTGGGGTATTCCCATCCGTTTCTGCTGGTTGGAGAATAGACCAAGAATCCTTTATGACCAATGTAAAATTTGTGAATGAACTGAAACTAAGAGCAAGTTATGGTCTTACTGGTAACTTCCAGATCCCTAATTATGGCGCGATTGGTTTATTAAATAATGCAAATTATGTGCTTGGTAATGCTTTGGTGAATGGCATAGGCAGATCTACATTAAACAATGATAAATTAAGTTGGGAATCTAAAAAACAATTCGATATTGGATTAGACTTTGGTTTATTTAATGATCGTATTTATGGTGGATTTGATTATTATCATAGTGTTACTGCTGACTTATTATTGAATGTAAATATTGCATCTTCTGCTGGATTTACCACAGCGCTTTCAAATGTGGGTGAAGTAGAAAATAAAGGTCTTGAGTTCACTTTAAATACAAGAAATACAGTAGGTAAGTTCCAATGGTCAACAGATTTTAATATTAGTGCTAACAGAAATAAAGTCTTAAAACTTGGACGAACTGGAGATCCTATTTTGAGCGTTGGTAGTGCTGGAGATATAAGACATATCACTAGAATTGGGGATCCGGTAGGAAGTTATTTCGGCTATCAAGTGGTTGGAGTTTATCAAACAATGGATCAAATTAAAGCTGCACCAAAAGATATGTTAGTCGGTATAGGTGGTGCAAGACCTGGTGATTTACAGTTTAAAGATGTAAATGGGGATGGCTTTATTACTACATTAGATAGAACGACACTTGGCAACTATATGCCTGATTTTACTTATGGTATTACGAATAAATTTAGATATGCCAATTTTGATTTAAGCGTCTTCATTCAAGGCGTAGAGGGTAGAGAGATTTTGAATTTAACTCAAAGACACCTTTTAAATGGAGAAGCTAATTTTAACTCTTATGCTGAGTTTAAAAATAGATGGGTGTCTCCAGAACAACCAGGAAATGGTAAGATTCCAAGAGGAGATAGTAACTCTAGTTTGCATGGTTTTAATATGCGACCATCCTCTTTCCAGGTGGAAGATGGGTCTTATGTTAGATTACGAAATGTGACGCTAGGTTATGAATTCCCTGTCAAAGGATTATCTAAAAAAGCTAGGTTGTATGTTACTGGTACCAATTTATTCATATTTTCAAATTATTTAGGGTTTAATCCAGAAGTTCAACAACAAGCTACAAATAACCTTGTTCCTGGAGAAGATTATGGAGCATATCCAATTTCTAAAACTTTTTTAGTTGGATTTAACCTTACATTTTAATTAAAAGAATAAATAAACTATTATGAAAAAATATATTCTATACACTTTATTAATTCTTGTAAGTTCATCATGTACTAAAGAATTTACAGAGTTATCTCCTATTTCTGAAAGAAATATACAGTCTGCATATAAGACTGAAGCAGATTTTGCAGTGGCAATCAATGGTCTTTATGATGCACTTCAATTAAATGGTACATATGGTAAAACATATTTATTATTGAATGAAATGAGGTCTGATAATACATCGAACGGTGGAGGTTGTAATGGTATCGCGCAATCACTTTGCGATGTTGAATTATTTAAAGAAGTCACAACAGCGAATGAATTATCTTCTGCTTGGTCTGATTCTTATAAAGGCATAGCTCGTTGTAATATTATTTTAGATAAAATTGACGCCTCGGTTGTGCCTGATGCTTTAAAGAAAAGATATAAAGGGGAAGCATTATATATAAGATCTTTATTGTATTTTAACTTAGCTGTAATTTTTGGTAATGTGCCATTACAGTTAACCGATGTGGCCTCTCCTGCAGATGTAAATTTAAAACAATATCCTGCAACGGAAATTTATAAACAAATCATTACTGATTTAATTGCAGCAGAGCCACTATTACCAGCTAAATATACTGGTGCTGATATTGGACGTGCCACGAGTGGCGCTGTGAATGCATTATTGGGTAAAGTTTATTTAACCAATGGAGAAAAAACATCTGCTGTTACTGCTTTGAATAAAGTAGTAGATTCTAAAAATTATAGTTTGGCAACTGATTATGCAAAATTATGGGGTGCAGCAAATGAAAATGGACCAGAATCAATTTTCGAGGTACAATTTAAAACAGGAGGTCAAGGTGAAGGAAGTGGTTATTTTGAATATTTTGCTTCTATACTAGGTAGAGCTGGTGGTGTAGGAGGAGGCAATACGCCAATGACAATTACGCCTGATTTATTAGCTGCCTATAAAATAGGTGATTTACGCTATGCTAAATCTATATATGCAAATAACAAAACACCTGATACTACTTATTCTTTAAAATACATTTCTACTCAAACGACGACATTTGATGGGGATAATAATTGGTATGTTTCAAGGTATGCAGATGTATTATTGATGTTAGCAGAAGCCTTAGGGGAGTCTACTCAAGCTTATGTGTATATCAATCAAGTTAGAGCAAGAGCCGGTTTAGCTGCAATTGCTGCAACTACTCCTAGTACTTTTGCAAAGCAATTATTAGACGAGCGTAGAATAGAATTTGCATTCGAGAATCACCGTTGGCAAGATCTATTGAGATTTGGTGTAGCTAAATCTACAATGGCAAAGCAACTAGCTGTTACTGAAGCGGAGATTCGACTATTATTTGCGATTCCTCAAAAGGAAATTGATGTATCAAACGGAAAATTAGTTCAAAATCCAGGGTTATAATTCATAAAATAAAATCTCTATAATGAAAAAAGTATTTCTCGCTACAGTATTATTTGCCTTTGTTTTCAATTTGAATTCAAATGCACAAACAACTCCAGATAAAAGAATTAGAGTTGTGGCAATTTTTGCACACCCAGATGACGCAGATTCTAAAATGGGCGGCACAGCTGCTCTTTTAGCAAAAATGGGTGTTTCTGTAAAATTTGTTGCATTAACCAATGGTGATGCTGGTCACTATGCAGAAGGGGGTGGGGTATTAGGACAAAGAAGAAGAGAAGAAGCACAACGTGCTGCAAAAAAATATGGCATAGATGAGTATGTTGTTTTAAATAATCATGATGGTGAATTATTACCAGACTTGAATGTTAGATTACAAGTAATTCGTGAAATTAGAAAATGGAACGCTGATGTGGTTTTAGGCTTACGTCCTAACGATTATCATCCTGATCATAGAAACGCAGGTAAGTTAGTAGAAGATGCCTCTTATATGGTTGCTGTTCCTAATGTAGCTGCAGATGTACCTGCTTTAAAAAAGAATCCAGTTTTTTTATACATGCAGGATAATTTTAAAAAGCCTAATCCATTTAGCCATGATATTGTAATTGGTATCGATGAAGTATTAGATCAAAAGGTAGATGGTTTAAATGAACATACTTCTCAAATGTATGAGTGGTTGCCTTGGATAGGAAACGGTGGTGAAATAGATCCTAAAGTACCAAAAGATCCAGCTGAAAGAAAAGCTTGGTTAAAAAGTCGTTGGATGGGAAGAAACATGAACCCAGCTCAAAGAGCTGGTTTATCTAAATGGTATTCTCCTGAAAAAGCAGCTAGTTTTAAATTTGCTGAGTCATTTGAGATCACGGAATACGGAGCTCAGCCAACAGAAGCAGATATTAGAAGACTGTTTCCTATGTTGAAAAATTAATAAGTTAATTTATATCAATTCCTAGTCTTAATTCATTTAAGACTAGGAATTTAAATATTCAATGTGAAAAAGAATTACTTCATAGTAGGACTTGTTTTGTTGACTTTTTTTGTCATCTCTTTTTTGACAAATATCATTGGTCCACTCATTCCAGAGATTATCAATTCTTTTAGCTTAAGCTTAACTTTAGTCTCCTTTCTTCCTTTTGCATTTTTCATTGCTTATGGCTTTATGTCCATACCGGCTGGTGTTATGACCGAAAAATTTGGAGGAAAATTTGTGATGCTTTTTGCTTTTGGTATCGCATTGATAGGCGCATTGCTTTTTGGATTATTCCCAAGATTCAATATGGCCATTATTTCTTTATTTTTAATTGGGTCTGGTATGGCGATGCTTCAGGTGGTCATTAATCCACTATTAAGAAGCGCTGGGGGTGAAGCCGAGTTTTCTTTTTATTCCTTAATGGGGCAACTGTTTTTTGGGCTAGCTTCTTTTCTTAGCCCACTCGTGTATACTTATTTATCTCAAAACATGAGTACGAGTAATAACACCTTATTTTATCTGCTGAAGAAGGTGGTACCTGTAAATTTAACATGGGTTTCTTTTTATTGGGTATTTGCTTTTATTTCTTTAATCATGCTATTGGTGATTGCAGCGTTTAAATTTCCAAAAATTGAATTAAAAGAAGATGAAAAAGCGGGGGCATTTAAAGTGCATATGGAGCTACTTAAAAATAAAACAGTACTACTCTATTTTTTAGGCATATTCTGTTACGTTGGTTCTGAACAAGGTGTCGCTAATTGGATTTCACAATTTTTATTTACATACCATGCATATGACCCTCAAACGGTAGGCGCTCAAGTAGTTTCTTGGTTTTGGGGGATGATGACAGCTGGTACATTTGTTGGTTTGATATTGGTCAAATTATTTGACACAAGAAATATTTTAATTTTATTTACCGCATTGGCAATTTTTTCTTTGTCAATTGCATTATTTGGAGGAGCTGGCATTACATTATATGCATTCCCTGCAGTTGGTTTTTTTATTGCAGTGATGTATCCAATCATCATTTCCCTAGGTCTAAATTCTGTTCCTAAACACCATGGTTCTTTTGCAGGCATTTTAATGACAGGTATTTGTGGAGGAGCAATTATACCATTGATCGTAGGGGTGCTAGGAGATCATTTTACACTTAAATATGGTATGCTCTTTTTATATATCACTTTTGGCTTTATACTTTCTATAGGAATATGGGCCAAGCCTTTAATTAATAACAGTAAAATTAACTAATTTATACCCCTTAATAGGTTCATTTTAAAATTCTACAATGAAAAAAAACAACGTTTTACTACTCATTATTTTTCAATTTATTTTGATTAATAGTATAGTAGCTTCTGAGAAAATCCCATTAGTGATTGAAAAGAATGTTCCAGGTGCGCCACAATTATTGGGTATTCCTTTTCCAAAAGACAAACTACAATCAAGTGATCATGTAAGGGTATTGAATGCTTTGGGACAAGAGATCCCTTCTCAAATTACCATTGTAAATACTTGGGAGCCAGTTTCTACAAGTGTAAAATGGATATGGGTCTTCTTCTTTTCTGATGCACAAAGTAATTATAGTGTTGAATTTGGTGCAGATGTGGTTCGTAAAGAGTTTACGGGAGATCGTTTAATTGTAGAAAACAACCAAAGACCTTATGGTAGAGTGCGTGTGAATACAGGCCCTTTACAATTTACTATTAATAGACTCGGAGGTGGATTCCTAGATAAAGTAGAATTAGACCTAGATCGTAATGGTTTTGATGATAAAGACTTAATTGCGGAGTCAAGTAAAACAAAGGGTACTTTTTTAAATATATTAGATCAGTCTGGTATTGATACATCTAGAGTAAAAATTAATCATAGTGTTCAAGAAAAAGGTTCTGGTCCTTTGCATGCGATCATTAGAATCGAAGGAGATTATTTATATAATAAAAAAGATAATAATAGCTCACCATTTGTAATGCGCATCCACGCATATGCTGGTAAATCTTATATTAAAGTATTGCATAGTATCGTCTATACAGGAGATCCAGATATGCATAAAAAAGCAGAGGGGCAGTATGCCTCTATTGCGACACAAAATAAAAGTATTGTAGATGAGAATGCTTTAAAGAATGATCCAGGATGGATGATTCCCAATGACCAAATTAGTTCAGCTGGTTTTCAGATAAAATATTTTTTGAATGGTGATAAGCAATTCAAAACAGGTCACTTTGATGGTACTTGGACAGCGCCAGGCGTTGAAAAAACAATTGAATTAAATAATCTTAAGAATGAATCTATTTCACTTGTTCAAACTGGTCCTAATTTAAATAGCTTACCAGCTTTAAATATGACCACACCGACAGTTCAAACAAAAGGTTTTGATGCTAGTTTGAAATTAAATCAGAAGGAAGTCTTTAAAAAAGAGAAAGCTGCTGGATGGATCACCGTTTCAGATAGTAAATGGGGTATCGGACTTGGTATTCGTAACTTTTTTGAAGAGTACCCTAAGGAAATTGCAATTCAAGGGGATAGTAATTTCTTATATGCTTATATATGGTCTCCAAGTGTGACTCCAATGGCTTTTGCAAGAGCCACAGGGATGCCAGATAGCGAGATGCTAGGCAATTTTGCACAAGGATTGGCCAAGACGACTGAATTTGTGTATGATTTTTATGATGCTAAAACACCGCATACAGAGATTGTTAAACAACTTAATTATTTTATAGATCCACCTGTATCACATGCAAACGCTGAATGGTATTCAAAAAGTAACGTGTACGGAGATTTCTCGGTTCGATCTGAAAAGAATCCTGAACTTGAACGTAGTCTTGATTATAAGTTTGAATGGATGAAATTCAACCAAAAATGGGAACCTTGGTATGGGATGCTAAATTATGGTGACTTCCAGACCTATTACATTAAGAACAAATGGAACACTTGGACCAATAACGAACCAGCGAATGATTTCATGTGGTGGATGGAATTTATGAGAACAGGTAATAGAGATTATTACTTGACTGCTCAATCAAATTCTGCACACGCTATGGATGTAGATAATATCCACTGGCCAGCACCAAAAAGATACCTTGGAGATACCAATAATTCAATCGACTTTTTTGACAATCAAGAAAAAGGAAGTATTGGTGCAAGCCCTTATCTAGGAATGGGTAGAAGGCATGCAAATCAACATTATACTTCCTTATTATCTGCGCATGTATGGGTGCAGGGCTGGATTGCTTCTTATTTATTAACTGGTAATCACAGAGCACTAGATGTGGCAGAACAAACAGGAGATTTATATTTAAGAAGAATTTTTGGAGACCATGATTTACGAGGAAGACGATTGTATTTATCCGTTTGGAATTTATCAGAAATTTATGATGTAAATAAGAAAGAAAAATATTTCACTGAATTGAATGATCGTGTAAAAATAATGTTAGACCTACAAAAATCATCTGACCAAGGTGGAAGTTTAGTGATTGACAGATATGGCTATTCTCAGATTTATGTTTCGCATGGTTTATATAAGTATTATCAAATGACTGGGGATGATAAAATTAAAAAAGCATTAATTACCCATGCAAAATGGCAGAGAGATAATCCTTCTATTAATCACCAAATGGAATCTTTATTGGCAACATTACATGGCTTGTCTATTGGCTATGAATTTACTAAAGATCCTAGTTTCTTAAAAGAAGGTATAAAGCGTGCGCAAAATTTGATTACAGATAAATTACCACTCAATTTTAATGCGTATAAAAACCAAAAAGATTTAGCTGACGCTTTAGAGAAAGTAAGTCACTTACCTGATGATAAAGAAAGTTTTAGAAGAGAAGCGATCTGGAAAATCACCAATGGCCTAAGAATTTTTGGATGGACCCATATGTTTGGTATTCCTTATTTACAAAACAAAATGGATAAGGCAAATTTGACTATCAAATCAAAATAGAGCTAGAACAGTTTTTTAAGCACTAAAGAAACAACGATGGTTTAATACCGTAGTTGTTTCTTTTTTTTGCTGTAGGGGGAAGGGGCGAACTTCCATGAGGTATATATGCCAAGATTTGATCAACTCATCATTTTTAAGAGCCTTCATTTTAGCAGCTTTATTCAATAAGGCTTCAATGCATATATGATAAAACATAACTAATGTATTAGCCTATATATTGTAAATAATTTAAACAAATATTTTAAAATGTATAAAATATCTAATATTTTGCATTTAAATTTATAAATAGTTAAAAATGGAAGCAAAAAACAACCCAAAAATGAATATTGACAAAAGCATAGATCAGCTTGATTTGCAAATTATTCAAATCATGATGCTAGATGGAGAGATTTCTTATGCTGACATAGGGAAGCAACTTTTTGTTTCAGGTGGTACCATTCATGTGCGTATTAAAAAATTAGAAGAGTTGGGTATTGTGCAAGGTAAAAGATTGGCCGTGGACCTTAAAGCCTTAGGCTATGATGTCATTGCATTTATTGGTGTGTATTTAGAGAAGAGTTCGATGTATGATGCCGTTGCACTTGCATTGAAAAATATTCCACAGATTGTTCGCCTAAATTATACGACGGGCAACTACAGCATGTTCGCTGAAATTGTTTGTAAAGACATTCAGCAATTACGTTATGTCTTGCATGACGAACTACAAAAAATAAAAGGAATTGAGCGTACAGAAACTTTCATTTCATTAGAAGAAAGTTTTTCAAGAAATGTAAGGATCGTTTAAAAAAAGGCCGCTCAAATTTGAGCGGCCTTTTTTACAATTCCAAATCAATACTTACTTATAACTTATATCCGTCGTCGGCTACCAATTGCGCGCAGATGGTTCTTCTTGCTTCCTTGGTATTGAATGGATCCACTTTTGTGAATCGCTTTAAACCAATGTGCATCATGCGTAATTCATCTCCATCTGCAAAACTATTCAATGCATCTTTACCTGCTTTGTTGATAGCGTCAGCAGCATCATAGATATATGTTTTAACAATGGCAGTCTGAACTGCTAGTTCTGCTTCTGATTTTGTTTTACTTAATTTCTCTAATCTCAATAAGGCAGATTCAGCATGGTAAGTCACAATAGACATATCCGCAATATTCATTAAGATCTCTTGTTCCTTACTTAAGGTCATCATTAATTTTTGTACCGCAGCCCCAGCTACCATCAAAATACATTTCTTAAAATTATCAATCGCTTGATGCTCTTTTGCAAATGGGGCATCATCTTGGTCACCAAAATCTGGGATACTCATTAATTCTTTTTGAACGTTCATTGCTGGTCCCATTAAATCTAATTGTCCCTTCATGGCTCTTTTCAATACCATATCCACTGTCAGTAAACGGTTGATTTCATTGGTACCTTCGTAGATTCTATTGATTCTACTATCACGATAAGCTCTTGAAATTTCATACTCATCACTGTAACCATTGCCTCCGTGTATTTGAACGCCTTCGTCAACTACAAAATCTAATACTTCGGATCCAAAAACTTTTAAGATGGCACATTCAATGGCATACTCTTCTGCGCCACCTAATAATGCAGTTGATAAATCTTTCCCTGCTACCAATAATTCATGTTCTTTTTCGTCAATATTCTTTGCTACTCTATACAATGCCGCTTCGCCTACCCATAAACGTATGGCCATTTCGGCTAACTTATGTCTGATGGCACCAAACTTCACAATCGGCAATTTAAATTGCTCTCTTGCTTTGGCATATTTTACCGTAGTGCTCAATGCTCTTCTTGCACCACCAATGGTAGCTGCACCTAATTTTAATCTTCCAATATTTAAAATATTGAATGCGATGATATGCCCTCTTCCAATTTCTCCTAACACATTTTCTACTGGAACTTTACAATCCTGAAAATACAATTGCACGGTAGAAGATCCTTTGATACCCATTTTATGTTCTTCAGGTCCAAGTGTGAATCCTTCCATGCCGCGCTCTACAATGAATGCTGTAAATTGCTCGCCATCTATTTTTGCAAACACAGTATAGATATCTGCGAATCCACCATTGGTGATCCAACATTTTTGTCCATTCAATAAATAATGTTTACCATCCGCAGATAATTTTGCAGTGGTCTTTGCACTCAATGCATCTGATCCGCTATTTGGTTCTGTTAATCCATAAGAACCTTTAAATTCTCCGCTTGCTAATTTGGGAACATACTTTGCTCTTTGTGCTTCGGTACCAAAATATAAAATCGGTAGGGTGCCAATACCCGTATGTGCAGCGTTGGCAACAGAGAAAGAATAGCCGCCTCCAAGGTATTCTGCAACAATGGTTGAAGTAATAAAATCTTTCCCCATCCCGCCATATTGTTCTGGCACGGAAACCCCTAATAAGCCCTGTTCACCTGCTTTTGCTAGTAGGCCTGGCATTAAACCTGGCTCTAATTTATCCATTCTTTCTACGACAGGTAACACTTCGGTTTCTAAAAACTGGGTACACATATCACGTACCATCAATTGTTCCTCATTGAATTCTTCTGGAATGAAAACATCTTCGGATTTTACTTCTTTAATGATCCATTCTCCACCTTGGATTGTTGCTGCCATAAAATATAATTTAATTATTTACTATTCTCGTATACGCGTTGAAAAACACTTTTTACTATTTCTATTTCTTCTTTACTAATGCCTTGTAACGCCTCGTTCATAGTTTGATTGGCTATGTTGTAAGTCGCTTCCTGTAAGGGTTTCGCGGCATCTGTTAAATACACCAAATTGACTCTTCTGTCATCTTTAGATGCAATTCTTTCAACCAATCCTAATTTTTCGATATTGTCTATCAGTCTAGTGATACTTGCTTTATCTCTAAATGTTCGGGTACATAATTCTTGTTGGCTCAAGCCATCCTCTTTCCATAAATGGTATAAGATGGACCATTGTTCAATGGTAATTTCTAATCCTGCATTGCGGAAATTCTTTTGCAATCTTCTTGCAACAGAGGTAGAGGCAACGCCATTGATGACGCTGTATAATTCCCCTCTTTTAAATTGGTTGTTTGACATATAGTTAGTTATGCAACTATTATAAAAGTACAACGATTTTAAGGATTCTACCAAATATTTACCCTTTAACTTTGCCACATGGAGTATCTATTGGATTGGGTTGTAGCTATCTTAACTATGATGTATGCCGTTATCTTAATGGCTTACCGCTTTTGGTTTGGCAAAATGCAGTTATTCCATTCAAACCAAATAGAAGCGCTTAGCCCCAACCAGTCATCCACCCAATTCACTGTTATTATTCCAGCCCGAAACGAAGCTGCTAATATCAAAGCATGCGTGGATAGTATTTTGAATCAGGATTATCCTAGTGCTGCTTTTGAGATTATTGTGATTGATGATTTTTCTGAAGATGATACGGCCTTTATTGTGCAAGCATTGAGCCAGCAATATCCTCAAGTGCGTTTATTGAAATTAGCAGATCATTGTAAAGAAGGAGAGACCCTAGCGTATAAAAAGAAGGCCATTGAGATTGCAGTGGCTGTGGCGAAAGGGGATTGGATCATGACTACTGATGCAGATTGTATCGTTCCAAAAAAATGGTTGCTTTTATACAACGCGTATATCCATCAACACCAACCTTGTTTTGTAGCTGCGCCTGTCATGTTCATTAAAACTGCAGGTATTTTAAATCAATTCCAGTTATTGGATTTTTTAGTATTACAAGGTATCACGGCCGCTGCGGTAGGCGCTGGCAAACACTCTATGAGCAATGGCGCAAATTTAGGTTTTGAAAAAACGGCTTTTATTGCAGTGGGTGGATACCAAGGTGTAGACCATATTGCAAGTGGAGATGATATGTTTTTAATGCATAAAATGAAACAGACTTTGCACAAACCAGTGGGCTATTTATTTCATCCCGATGCCATTGTATTGACGGCTGCAATGGATACTTGGAAAGGGTTTATCATGCAAAGAATTCGTTGGGCAAGCAAAGCAAGATACTATGATGATCGTTCCATTACCATGGTTTTAACACTGGTGTATTTTTTTAATTTGAGTTTTATATGTTTAGCATTGTTGGGTAGCTGGAGTTCCCTTATAATTGCGCTGGCTTTTAAAACCTTTTTTGAATTGTTCTTCTTGGATCCGGTGGCTAAATTTTTTAAGATGCAGCCGGAACTAAAGTATTTTGTTTTCTATCAACCCATCCATATTGTCTACAATATTGCAGCAGGCCTATTTGGGCAGCTTAAAACCTATTCCTGGAAGGGCAGAATGGTGAAATAAGCTGCTTTTACATAAGAAACGAGCTATTTTTAGTAATTTTGCCCCTAATATTTGATTATGCCTACTGAAACTATACTTCCACAAGCAGCTACATTAACCGCAAAAGATTTTGCGACCGATCAAGAAGTACGTTGGTGCCCGGGCTGTGGGGACTATTCTATTTTAGCACAGGTACAAAAAGTGATGCCGACCATTGGCGTCCCTAAGGAGAATATTGTGATCATTAGTGGGATTGGTTGTAGTAGCCGTTTCCCTTATTATATGAATACTTTTGGGATGCACTCTATTCATGGTCGTGCCACTGCGATTGCAAGTGGATTAAAAGCTTCTCGTCCAGAATTAAGTGTTTGGATTGTTGCTGGTGATGGGGACGCATTAAGTATTGGTGGTAACCATACCATTCATATGTTGAGAAGAAATTTTGATGTGAATTTTTTAGTGTTCAATAATCAGATCTATGGTTTAACCAAAGGTCAGTACTCACCCACTTCTGAATTAAATAAAATCACTAAGAGTACTCCAATGGGTAGCATTGATCATCCATTTAATCCTGCTGCATTGGCATTGGGTGCGGATGCAAGTTTTATTGGGCGTAGCATGGATCGTGATCCTAAGCATTTACAAACGATGATCACACGTGCACAACAACATAAGGGATCTTCGTTCTTAGAGATTTATCAGAACTGTAATATTTTCAATGATGGTGCTTTTGAAATTTTCACCGAGAAAGCATC
Source organism: Chitinophaga pinensis (assembly GCA_945874755.1). Taxonomy (GTDB): domain Bacteria; phylum Bacteroidota; class Bacteroidia; order Chitinophagales; family Chitinophagaceae; genus Sediminibacterium; species Sediminibacterium pinensis_B. The sequence goes on along the minus strand of CAMCHR010000001.1, from coordinate 58,978 downwards.
TAAGCCTTTACACGCTTTATTTGTAGAGCAAGGCAAGCCATTGACTTTTGGTGCGAACAATGAAATGGGTATTCGCTTTGATGGATTGCGTCCAGAAGTTGTAACGATTGGTGAAAAGTACAGTGCAGATGATTTATGGATCCACGATGAAAAAGATTTTTATAAAGCACAAGTTTTAGTGCGCTTGTTTGATAACCCTAGCGAAGTTGCTGCTTATTTTCCTCGTCCTTTTGGTGTATTCTATACCGCTGATCGTCCTTGTTACGAAGACATGATGGCATTGCAAGTAGAGGAAGCCATGACCAGCAAAGGAATGGGGGATTTAGATAAATTAATTCGTGGTAAAGAGACTTGGGAGATTCTATAAGTAGTATAAAAATTTAAGTTCAATTCTTTTTCAATTTCATAAATCGATATAATTTCTTTTGAGGGCTGTCATCACCATGGCGGTCCTTTGTTTTACTGCTAACTTTTTAAAAATTCGATCTCTATAACCGTAAATGGTATAGACACTTTTTTGTAAATATGCCGCAATCTGCTCATAACTATAATCCTTGGTGCAGGCTTGAATAAATTTTACCTCATTCTCCGTTAAAGGATTTTTATTATAGTTTAAGGCTTTAATATCAATGCCTTGCAATACATTTTTTGTAATGAGCTTGCATTTGTCTGCAGATAAATTAAACTTAGTTTTTCTTTGTACACATTGTTTTAAATCAATCATGGGTTCATCTGTAAAAAAGATGCCATTAAGACCATGCTTCATTAGATAACAAATGGAGTTGATTTGCTTTTCGTTGGACTTTAATAAGATATAGGTGTAACTATTGCATGCACGAATGACTTGAATGAGGTTAAGCAAGCTTTGGTGTCCATAATCATCGGATAAAATGCAGAGTGCAATTTTTTCCTTTGTGTTGTTGATATACGCCTGCATTGCTTCAATAGAGCCAGTTTGGTAGATCACTTTACAGTCTTCCTGTTGTTCGATAGAAGCTGTCACCGCGTTTCGGGTCAAAATTTTCTCTTCTAAGTAGACGATTGGAAACATTATTTTCTTTTACCAAATTAAGGCTATTTTTAAGGCAATTAAATGGGTATTTATACCTTTCAACTTTATGCTAATACAAATTCATCCCACACATCCTCAACCTAGACAACTAGCTATGGTAGCGGATTGTCTGCAATCTGGGGGTATCATTGCTTATCCCACAGATACGATTTATGGATTGGGCTGTTCTATCTTAAATAAGGATGCGATTGAGAAAATTTGTGCCATAAAAAAAGTGGATCCTGAGAAAGCAAACCTTAGTTTTATTTGTGCCGATTTAAGTGACTTAAGTTTATATGCAAAGAGTATTGACAATAGTTTGTTCCGCATTTTAAAAAAAGCATTGCCTGGACCATTCACTTTTATTTTACCTGCTAGTAAAGAAGTGCCTAAAATTTTACAGTCTAAGAAAAAAAATATTGGGCTTCGAATCCCAGATAATTTAATTGCAGTTTCTATTATCAAAACATTGGGGCATCCAATTTTATCGACGAGTTTTCCGGGGGAGGAAGTAGAAGAGTATACTGATCCTGAAATTATTTATGAAAACTGGGGTAATCAAATTGATATGGTGGTGGATGGTGGAATAGGAGGTGTCACACCTTCGACCGTGGTGGATTGCACGACCGATGCTTACCAAGTGATTCGCCAAGGCGCTGGGGTTTGGGACTTTTAGTCCTAATTAGTAAAGTTGATCCTTTGGAGGATTCAATTAAGTAAATTAAATCTTGAAACTTTTTCGGTGTGCATCACAAAGGCCATGAAGGGCGATGGCTGCGCGATGCGCAGCGGTGCCGTATCCTTTATTCTGGTCCCATCCATACTGTGGGTACTTTTTGTGCAACTCAATCATATAGGCATCACGTGCAGTTTTTGCAAGGATACTGGCAGCGGCTATATGGGCATATAGCCCATCGCCCTTAATGATGGTTTGGTGCGGTATTTTTTTATACGGGTAAAATCTGTTCCCATCTACTGCAATAAATTGTGGACGTTTCTTTAATTGATCCAGGGCAAGGTGCATACTCTTTATGCTCGCTTTTAAAATATTGATCTCATCAATTTGAACGGGGGTCTGACTGCCAATGGCCCATGCGATGGCTGCTTTTTTAATAATGGGAGCCAATATTGCTCTTTGCTTTTCACTTAATTTCTTGCTATCATTGATTAAAGGATGGTAAAAATCCTTTGGCAAAATCACTGCTGCGGCAAAGACTGGCCCTGCATAACAACCCCTTCCCGCTTCGTCGCAGCCGGCCTCCAGTTTGTCGGCTTGATAGTAATTAAGGAGTTTGGGCAAATCTATTTATTTATTAAGTTCAAATATATCAAAGTCAGTTGATACTGAAGTATGGATACTTGATCAATTTTGTTCAAGTTCTTAAGTAGATCCCTTTATTCTTTTTCACAAAGTAAAATCAATCTACATTATGATGGTGATTATTGCTTTGAATTCGACGTCCTTGTAGATTTACTTAGTAACTTTGTGTATGTCATTTAAGGGCTTAGGTCCCATATCATATTGAACTAGTTAGAAGTAAATTTATCTATGGAATTACAAGACAAGAAATCTCGCGCTGTTGCCAATTGGCTGATCCTTGGAGTAGCCATGACCATTGTACAAATAGCCCTTGGTGGGATTACACGTTTAACTGGGAGCGGCTTGTCTATTACAGAATGGGATGTAGTCACTGGCACTTTGCCTCCAATGAATCAAGCGGCATGGCAGGCCTTATTTGAAAAATATAAAACGACGCCGCAATTTCAATTATTGAATTTTGATTTTACGATTGATAATTTTAAGTTCATCTTTTTTTGGGAATGGTTCCACCGTTTATGGGCACGTACCATTGGTTTGGTATTTGCTTTTGGATTTATTTATTTTATAGTCAAAAAATATTTCCAACCTGCCATGATTCGTCCCTTGGTGGTTTTATTTTTATTAGGTGCTTTGCAAGGTGGGATTGGTTGGATCATGGTTGCAAGTGGCTTAGAAGGGGATGCGGTGTATGTAAAACCTACCCGCTTAGCCTTACATTTTATTTTTGCATTGGGCTTACTATCTTATACCTATTGGTTTGCGCTTTCTTTAAAAGTAAAACCTGTTGAAAAAGCATATTTAAGTGCAGAAGCACAACAAAGTTTTAAAGGCTTTCGTGTTTGGGCTTGGGTCGTACTTGGAGGCTTGTTTTTACAATTAATCTATGGCGCTTTAATGGCAGGACATAAAGCTGCAAATGTAGCAAGCACATGGCCAACTATCAATGGGGAGTGGATCCCCACGCATTTAATGGGCAAGGAAAGTTTCTTCTTAAATGCAATTGATAATACCACTTGGATTCATTTTGTGCATCGTGGCTTGGCCTATATTTTATTGGCAATCATTATTTATTGGGTGGTACAAATGCGTAAAATTCAGGGAAATTTATTTTGGAGTAATGTCAATAGGTTGCCTTTGTACTTTGTATTGTTGCAAGTATTACTTGGCGTGTTCTCTGTATTGACAAGTAAACATATTATTCCTGGAACTTGGGGAAATTTTGAGTGGATGGCTCAATTGCATCAACTAGTGGGTATGTTATTATTACTTTCAGTGGTGAATATCCTTTATGCGACGAAGTCTGTAAGGGATACTGCGCAATAATGTTTAATTTTATTTTAAATATATCTTTATGAATAGAGACATTGCTGATATCCGTCGCGATTACCAATTAGCTTCTTTGGATGAAGCTACGAGCATGGAACATCCAATGGATCAATTCACCATTTGGTGGAACGATGCTATTGAAAGCAATATTGACGAAGTGAACGCTTTTGTATTGTCCACTATCAAAGCCAATGGTGCACCTGCATCTCGTGTGGTGTTATTAAAGGGCTACACCCCAGAAGGTTTTATATTTTTCACTAATTATGATTCTGCAAAGGGATTGCAAGTAGAAGCGCATCCTCATGTAGCGATGAACTTTTTCTGGAAAGAATTAGAGCGTCAAGTGCGTATCACAGGGACCATCAAAAAAATTAGCAAAGAAGAAAGTGAAACCTATTTTCATTCTAGACCCATTGGAAGTCAATTGGGCGCATGGTCCTCTCCACAAAGTAGAATCATTCCTGACAGGGCATTCTTAGAAGACCTTGTTGCAGAAAATACAGAAAAATTTAAAGAAGGCATTATACCATTACCTCCAGATTGGGGTGGGTATATTATTCATCCTACTGAAATAGAATTTTGGCAGGGACGTAGCTCTCGTTTACACGATCGCCTACAATACAGCCTGCACGATAATGGACATTGGGTGAAAGTTAGACTAGCGCCTTAGCCCTTGCGTCGCGCGATCACTTTCTTTGCAGCAGCAACAATATTCACTGCATCCAATCCGTATTTAGTTAATAATTGATTCGGTGTACCACTCTCTCCAAAAGTATCTTGCGTGCCAATGAATTCTACAGGTACTGGATAATGTTTAGCTGCTGCTTGTGCGACTACGTCTCCCATACCGCCAATTACATTGTGCTCTTCGGCAGTCACCACGCAACCTGTTTTTTGTAAGCTCTTGATAATCGCTGCTTCGTCAAATGGTTTAATGGTATGCAAGTTGATGACTTCTACACTAATCCCTTCTGCTTCTAGTTGTTTTGCTGCTTCGATCGATTTCCATACAAGGTGTCCACATGCAACAATCGTTACATCTGTTCCTTCTGCTAAAATTTGCGCCTTACCAATGACAAAATCAGATCCATCTTCTTTGGTAAAGTTGGGCCATTTTGGTCGACCGAATCTTAAGTACACTGGACCTTCGTAGCCTGCTATCATTTTTGTTGCAGCTTTGGTTTGGTTATAATCACATGGTACAATCACGGTCATGCCTGGTAACATTTTCATTAAACCAATGTCTTCTAATATTTGATGTGTTGCACCATCTTCTCCTAAAGTCAATCCTGCATGCGATGCACAAATTTTTACATTCTTATCTGAGTACGCAACGCTTTGTCTAATTTGATCATACACGCGTCCTGTGCTAAATCCAGCAAAAGTAGTGGTATAGGGGATTTTACCACCAATGGTTAAGCCTGCAGCAATACCAATCATATTGGCTTCTGCAATGCCTACTTCAATGAAACGCTCTGGTAGTTCTTTCATCAATGGTCCTAATTTAAAAGAACCAGCCAAGTCTGCTGTCAATACCACGACGTTTTTATTTTCTCTCGCAATTTCTAAAATACCATCTCCAAATCCTGCTCTTGTTTCTTTTTCGTTTTGAATTACGATATCTTTTGCGTTCATTTTGTTAGGTTGTACTTTGAAATAAATTATTTTTTAGCACATTGAATTTTTAAATCCAATGCATTTGGTTTGTCCTAGTTTTCGAAAGTAGAATAGAAGTAGGGCGTCTTTGCTTCAAACTCTGCAGCACAAGTATCTACCATTTTGTATACCCTGGTAATGCCCAATGCTTTTCTTTTTTCGTACACTTCGTCATCCGATACATTGCCTTGTAAAACTTTAGCTATTTGTAAATCACTAAATCCGTGCTTCTTTGCTTCCTTCAATGTCTCAGTTGGTAAACTCGCAAGTTCATACTTTGCAATTTCTTTTTCTATATCACAGATGATTCTGATTTGGTATAAGAACCAATTGTCTATCCCTGTGGCAGCTGCAATCGATCTTACAGTAGAGCCTCCCATCAACGCATCTTTGATTCTGAAGATACGATCCCATTTTGGGGTCTTAATATACTCCATCAATTCTTCGTTCTTCATCAAGCTCTTACCATAATAGCCCAATCCTATTGCTTCGTTCTCTAAAGATTGACATGCTTTTTGAATCGCTTCTGTAAAGCTTCTTCCGATCGCCATCACTTCTCCCACACTCTTCATTTGTAATCCTAATGTATCGTTGGCGCCTTTGAATTTATCAAAATTCCATCTTGGTACTTTTACAATCACATAATCCAATGCTGGCTCAAAATAAGCAGAAGTGGTTTGTGTGATTTGATTTTTTAATTCATCTAAATGGTATCCGATCGCCAATTTTGCTGCAATCTTTGCAATAGGATAGCCTGTTGCTTTGGATGCCAATGCAGATGACCTTGACACACGTGGATTAATTTCCACTGCAATCAATTCCTCTGTGATTGGATTTTGTGCAAACTGTACATTACATCCACCAGAGAAATTACCTAAACTGCGCATCATCAACATCGCTTTGTTACGCATGTCCTGAAAAGCCGTATCACTCAATGTCATTGCAGGTGCGACTGTGATAGAATCTCCTGTGTGCACACCCATTGGATCTAAGTTCTCTACAGTACATATAATGACCACGTTATCCGCCTGGTCTCTTAATAATTCTAATTCATATTCTTTCCATCCCAACACTGCTTTCTCTACCAATACTTCGTGCATTGGGGATGCTTTCAAACCTCTTTCTAATGCGGCGTCTAATTCACTTGCATCATGTACAAATCCGCCACCTGTTCCTCCTAATGTAAAAGATGGTCTTATTACTAGAGGAAAGCCAATCACTTGCGCAAATTCTTTTCCTTCTAAAAAACTATTGGCAACCCTACTTGGTGCTACTGCAATTCCTATCTTCACCATCAATTGTCTAAATAATTCTCTGTCTTCTGCTGTATTGATTGCAGCAACATCCACCCCAATCATTCTGCAATTGTATTGCGCCCAGATACCTAATTCGTCCGCTTCCTTACATAAGTTCAATGCAGTTTGTCCTCCCATGGTGGGTAAGACTGCGTCGATTTGGTTTTCTTGTAATATTTGCTCTATACTTTCGATGGTCAACGGCAATAAATAAACCTTGTCCGCCATCATTGGATCGGTCATGATGGTAGCTGGATTGCTATTGATCAAAATCACTTTGATACCCTCTTCTCTCAAAGAACGAGCGGCTTGTGATCCGGAATAGTCAAACTCGCAGGCTTGTCCAATAATGATGGGTCCAGAACCTACAATTAAAATGGATTTGATGGTAATATCTCTTGGCATGGCTACAAAAATATAAATTGTGCAAATCTATTAATTTTTGGCTGCATTCGACCCATTTTAAGGGAAACAATTTTCTCCTTTTTAATTCGTATCTTCACCACAATACAACATGTTATGGCAGTAATTAAAGAAGGGGCTAAGGCACCAGCATTCAAAGGCGCCGATCAACACGGAAAAACAGTCTCAATCGCCGATTTTAAAGGGCAAAAATTGGTTTTATACTTCTATCCAAAGGACGATACACCAGGTTGTACAGCCCAGGCTTGCAATTTGCGTGATAATTATAAGAAATTGATTAAGAAGGGGATCGCTATTTTAGGGGTCAGCGTAGATTCGGTGGCTTCTCACGTGAAATTCATCGATAAATACGAGCTTCCTTTCTCTTTAATCGCAGACGAAGACAAGAAAATCGTAGACAAATACAATCTTTGGGGCCAAAAGAAGTTCATGGGGAAGACCTATATGGGCACTTCAAGAACCACTTTTTTGATTGACGAAGCTGGCATGGTGCAGCATATCATTGAAAAACCAGATACAAAAGACCATACGGCCGAGATTTTAGCTATTTCTGGTTGGTAGGTTCCGGTAGGTTCTTGTTCCAATTTTACTTCGCAATCACATAAGTCAGCCAGCTTAATAGATAAGCTAGTCCTGTCATCATAACAAATTGAATGGTGGGCCATTTCCAAGTACCTGTTTCTCTTTTCACAATAGCGAGTGTACTCATACATTGCATCGCAAGTACATAAAACACCATCAAGGAAAGTGCAGTGGCTAAACTATAAACGGGTTTGCCGTCAGGCCAAACAGAGGCACGTAATTTTTCTCTTAAGCTACTATTGTTATCCTCCTCCACACTATATAAAGTAGCCATCGTGCCTACAAATACCTCTCTTGCTGCAAAGGATGTAATGAGCGCAATACCAATCTTCCAATCATAACCAAGTGGCTTTATAATGGGCTCAATTTTTTTACCCAATAAGCCAGCATAAGAATTAGCGAGTTTATCGGTATTGTATTGTTTTTTTAATTGTGCTTCTTGCGCTGGATTACTTTTAATTGCCAATGTATATTGTGTATTAAGCTGATCCATTTTTTCACTTGGTCCATAAGAACTCAAGAACCACAACAATAAACTAATCATCATAATCACTTTACCTGCATCTACTACAAATATTTTTGCTTTTTGTATCATCGTCATCCCTACATTACCCCAGCGTGGAGCGCGGTAGACAGGTAGTTCTAAAATAAAATAACTTTTCTCTTTGATCTTAATAAAAAATTTCAGGATAAAGCTTGCTACAAGTGCCATGACAATACCTAATAAATAAAGTGCCATCATGACCAATCCTTGCAAACTTAAAAAACCAAAATACATGGTATTGTCTATCACCAAAGAAATTAAAATAGTGTAGACAGGTAGCCTTGCACTACAACTCATAAATGGTGTTACTAAAATAGTCAATAAGCGCTCTTTTTTATTTTCAATATTTCTAGCACTCATAATAGCAGGCACAGCACAAGCAAAACCACTAATCATCGGCATCACGCTCTTGCCATTCAATCCAACTTTACGCATGAGTTTGTCACTTAAGAAACTGATCCTAGCCATATAGCCCGTGTCTTCTAGCAAAGTGATGAGCCCAAATAAGATCATAATCTGTGGCACAAAAATCACAATCCCACCAATGCCCGCCACAAATCCATTCACCAATAAGTCCTGCCACCAAGCTTCTGGTAACACTTGATTTAAATAAGTTGTGATATTGGTAAAAATCCATTCAATGCCATCCATTGGGAAGGATGCCATCCAGAAGACGGACTGAAACAATAAAAATAAAACGCTTAATAAAATAATATATCCTCCTACACGGTGCAATAAAATATTGTCTAAACGGTCTGTTCTTTTTTTCTTCGCAGTTGGATCAGGTTCTGTCACCCATTTTTTCATGAGCTCTTGAATGCGTTGATAGCGTTGTAAGATTTCTTGCGCCTGTGTTTTGGTGTGGTTAAAATCGGTTGCAAGTTCAATCTGTTCTATATTTTCCTGCATTTCTTGGTCCAAAGGAAAAGTTTCATGGTGCATCAGATAATGCAAAGCAGCATAGTCACTATGTGTAGGATATGTTTTTTTAAATGCTTCAATGGCAGCAGGAGCAAGGTTTTTATTGTCAATAAAACTTTTTTGATTTCTTGAACGAGGTGTTTCAATAATCTGGCCCAATACTTTTTTTAATTCCCCCAAGCCTTTATTTTTTCTTGCGTCCACTGCGACTACTGGAATACCTAAATCGGATTGCAGTCCAGCGATATCAATTTTAATGCCTTTTTTTTGTGCAAGGTCATTCATGGTGAGTGCCAACACAACAGGAATTTTTAAATCTATAATTTGACTACAGAAAAGTAAATTTCTTTTTAAATTACTTGCATCTGCAATTAATAAAATTACATCTGTTTTCACTTCTTCATCCACGCCCATTAACACTCTGTAAGCTACCCATTCGTCTTCTCTTTTTGGATAAAAACTGTAGGTGCCTGGCAGGTCAATTAAGGTACTTTCATGTACGCCAATTTTTAGATCCCCTGTTTTCTTATCTACAGTGACCCCAGGGAAATTGCTTACTTTTTGTTGCAAACCAGTTAGGGCATTAAAAAGCGAACTTTTTCCACTGTTGGGATTACCCACTAAGGCGATATGTATACCTGCTTTCACGATTGGTCGCAAAGCTAGCCATTAAGCATAGGGACTACTTACGAAATTAGAAATTGAAACAATTGAGTAAATATGACTTTTAGCAGTTTTTCAAGGAAATGGCCTGCAAACTAAGTCCCTTTGCTTAATTTTGAGCTTCAAACAAGATCTATGCGCTCTATCATTACTATTCTCTTTCTATTTGTATCCTTTTTTGGTCTAGCCCAAAAACAAAATAAGGGGGATCGTCAACTCATTAAAAATTTAAAATTACACGTTCAATATTTAGCGAGTGATGTATTAGAAGGGCGTCGTGCGGGTAGTGAAGGAGAACAAAAGGCAGTCAATTATATCATTGCACAATATGAAAGCGCTGGCCTACAGCCCATGGGGACAGAAGGATACGTCCAGGCATTTCCTATCAATGAAGGAAAAAAATGGGGTGCAAATGCATTTTTAAAAGTGAATCAACAAGCGTTGGAATTTGGTGCCGATTTTTTTACCCTATCCACTGGATTGAATGGTCATTTAAAGACAAAGTCAACCCTTGCATTAGAAGAAGCAGGTCAGGTTTGGTTTAAAGATTTGCAAGAAGTATTAGAAGAGCAACAAAGCAATCCTCATTTTGATGTACAAGATTGGATGAAGACAACCAGTGCCGAGATGCATCAAAAAAATGCTAAAGCATTGTTCTTATACAATAGCGGTAGTTTGGTTGATAATATCCAATTTAACAAATTTGATACCAGTGCTGCTTTATCTATTCCGGTGGTGTATATCACTAAAGAGGGTTTTAAAAAATACTTTAATGATGCATTGGGCACCTTTGACATTGAATCAAATTTGGTAGTAGAGGCGCAAATTAGAACAGGAAAAAATGTAGTGGCGTATATCAATAACAATGCAGCACATACAGTTGTATTAGGCGCGCACTTAGATCATTTAGGGTATAACCAAGACAAAAATGCACTAGACATCAACAATGATGTACGCAATGGCGCCGACGACAATGCTAGTGGTACTGGAGCTTTGATCGAATTGGCTAAATTATTACATAAGAAATCCAAGCAAGGAAACGAATACAATAAAAACAATTATTTATTTATTCATTTCTCTGCCGAAGAACTTGGTTTGATTGGTAGCAAGTATTGGTTAGACCATCCAACCATTCAAACCAACTTTAACTATATGGTGAATATGGACATGGTGGGCAGGTATGATGCCACAAAAAAAATGAGCTTAGGTGGATATGGTACTTCTAGTAAGTGGTCCGAAATTATTACTAAGACACCAACGACTATATTATATACCATTGATAGTGCTGGAACTGGTCCAAGTGATCATGCAAGTTTTTACAGAAAAGACATGCCAGTCTTATTTATGTTCACAGGCAGTCATTCAGATTATCATAAAGCAACAGACGATTGGGATAAAATTAATTATGTTGGACAAAAAGATATCCTACGTTTTGTGCAAGGGATTATTCAAACCACCAACCCCTATGGTAAGTTAGATTTCTTAAAAACGCGTGAAGCTGCAATGGGCCGTAGTACTAAGTTTACAGTGAGTTTAGGCGTGATGCCTGATTACGCGTATACTGGCACTGGGCTTAGGATTGAGGGCGCTTCTGCCGGTAAATTAGGTGAAAAATTAGGTCTAAGAGCGGGTGATATTTTATTACAAATGGGTGACTATAAATTCATAGATGTGATGAGCTATATGACCACTTTGTCTAAGTTCAAAAAAGGGGATAGCACTTTTTTAATTTATAAGCGAGGCACAGAAGAAATTAAAGTGGAGATTATTTTTTAAATATATAAACGTAAATTTATTCAACTGATATTTTAATTATTGTGAGCGCAAAAATTATTTTAAACCAAGAAGAAATCAATGAACAAGATTTTGAGGGCTCTCGAATCTTGGGCATCACTGCGCCTATCAAAAATTACCAGTTTTGCATTTTACTTAATCAGTATATGGGTTTTGAATTCAGGTTCAATCCCAACCATGAAATTGCATTGAAAAGAAAAAATAGAACTTATTATTTTTCAATGTATGAAGGCTATGAACCCAATACCACCATTGGTCATTTTGTATACCACAATCAATTTGATGGCGAGTATTTATTACCCGAATTAAAACACATGGATTTCATTTGGTGGATCCGTGGTGAATGGATTGAAGATGAAAAAGTAAAAGACATTTTATACACGATAAGAAATATCAAAGGCGTGCAATTGGTTGCAGAACTTACGCCAGATCAAATCAAAAACAAAGGGCATTTGATTTTTGAATAAGCATATGCTAATTCAATCACTTAGATTTCTTTTGTTACTTTATTTTATCTTTTTTCTACACAAGCTTAATCAATATATATTCTTTTTTCTTTTGCTGCCGTGCATTCGCCTATTGGGTTAAAATATTCAATACCCATTGCTTGTAAAATAGTTTGCACCTCCTTTAAAGCACTAGGGGCTACTGCAATTAACAAGCCTCCATTGGTTTGAGGGTCAGGTAATAATAACTTGGCTTCTGCTTCATCCACCCCAGGGCCCAAAACCACGCCATCACTAACTGAACTCCAATTTCGAGCAGTTGCCCCTGGTATTGTTTTTTGTGCAATATAATTTCTAACAGCTGGTATAATTGGTAACTTATCATAGTGAATAGACGCGGATAAATTACTGCCTTCCATCATCTCGGTTAAATGTCCAAGCAAACCAAAACCAGTTACATCCGTCATCGCATGTACTTCTTTTATTTTTCCTAATGCTTCACCTGCTTTATTAATTGTTGTGAGTTGTTTCACTAAAAAATTTAAATCCTCCTCTGTAAGCACTGCTCTTTTTTGTGCAGTTGCCATAATCCCCACTCCTAATGGTTTTGTTAAGATTAGTACATCTCCTTCCTTGGCGGTATCATTTCTTTTTAAATTTTCAATATCCACTAAACCGTTTACCACTAATCCAAAAATAGGATCCTGACTATCTATACTATGTCCGCCTGCAATGACAATACCCGCTTCGGTACATGTTTTGCGCGCACCCTCCATTACTTTGGCAGCTTCGCTAGCAGGCAGTGTAGCTAAGGGCCAGCCCAATACAGCCAATGCAAAAATGGGTTTGCCTCCCATGGCATACACATCACTAATGGCATTCGCTGCAGCAATTTGTCCAAACGCAAATGCATCATCCACAATCGGCATAAAAAAATCGGTCGTACTAATCATCGCCATTTTTTCATCTAGCTGATACACTGCAGCGTCATCTCTACTATCGTTACCTACTAGTAAATTTTTAACATTGGTTTTTGCACCTACATTATGTGCAGCTAATATTTCAGAAAGAATAGCGGGTGAAATTTTACAACCACAGCCTCCTCCTTTAGAATGTTCGGTTAATTTTATATTCATATTTACATTATTATTTTTTAAGTAGCTATTAATTTCGTGACTAATTTTCACGACTATTTTTTATTATTTTATTTCAATACATAAAGCATTCAATGCTTCAATGGTTTTTTCATCGCCCTCTGTTAACCAATTTTGAATCGCAGTCGTTAATGCTTCACTTAAATGCTGTTGCATTTTTTTTACATCCCAACTTTGATTGCTTATCTCTTGCAAAGAAATAGGATTTGAGGATACGCTATTCACTGCTGCCGATGAAAAAGCAGTTTGGTTGATATTCATGCCAATGCCTATCACCGTCCAAGTCCATTCTTTGCCTCTGACCAGGTTTTCTATGAGGATGCCCCCTGCCTTTCTGTCACGAAAATAGATATCGTTTGGCTTTTTGATTTTTGTTTCGGACCCTGCAAATGCTGCAAAAAAGGCCCTGGCGCCTAATGCAATGGCTGCCGAAAACCCAATTTGGTCCGTTGGTGCCCATTTTTTGAGTGCATCCAGCTTTTCTAACTCCAATATATAGCTACAAAGGATGTTTTGCCCCTTGGAACTCTCCCAAACACGTCCATGTTGTCCTTTTCCTTGGGTTTGAAAATCTGCCCTAAAACAACTGCCAGACTTGGCTAAACCCGCCTTGATTTGGGCCATGGCATAGATATTGGTACTATCTATGGTAGACAGTTCTATCAACGGTGCGCCTAATAGGATATTTGGTGTGGCAGGTGACAAAGAATTGCTATTTTTGTAAAGTTAGTTTAGAAACAGGATTTAACACATTAAAAATAAGCGCATTGGAACACCTTTCTTCTTTAAATGACCGTAAAAAAAACACGGTTACCAGGCTCACTCGTAGCTCTAAAATTTTCAAAACCATTATACAGGCTATTTTGGATAAAAAAGGTGAAAATGTAATTAGCCTTGACCTGAAAAAAGTTCATGAGGCAGCAGCAGATTTTTTCATTATTTGTGAAGCAAGTAACACCACACAGTTAAAAGCCATTGCCGATTATATCGACTATGAGGTAAAGCATAAGTGTGACGATCTTCCGTATAAATCAGAGGGAAAGCAAGGAGGACAATGGTTGCTCATTGATTATATCAATGTAGTGGTTCATGTGATGCACCCAGAAGCACGTGGTTTTTATAAATTGGAGGAATTATGGAGCGATGCAGATATGAAAACACACGAAGATTAATTGAGCCTAGGTCAACAAAATTCATTTCTACTTGTTTATATAAAAAAGCAGTAACAGCAACAATACTATGTCAGAGTCAAAAAATAATAAAAAGAAAAATTCGCCTTTGGGAGAGGGGCCTAAAATGCCCAAGTTCAATATCTATTGGATCTATGGACTAATTGCATTGTCTCTTTTCTCGGCTCGATTTTTTCAAATGGCACCCGAATTAACTACCACCACTGAACAAGAGTTCAAGCAAGTGATGTTGATGCGTGGTGATGTGGAACGTATTGATCTTGTTCAAAACAAAGAAATCGTTCGTGTTTATATTAAGGTAGATAGCATTCAGAAGGACTACTACGTGCAAAAGTTTAAGAAGAAATTAGATAAAGCGAAAGTAAAAGGGGTACCATTGTTTGAATTTAGTGTAACGGATTGGAATAGTTTCAACGAGCGTTTACAAAAGTTCTATGAGCAAAAAGGCATTCAAGAAGTACCACAGAATACGATTAAAGAAGGAGAGTGGTTTGGTCCAATCGCCAATACGATATTTACAATGGTCATCATTGTAGTGATTTGGATGGTTATGATGCGCAAAATGGGTGGTGGAGCAGGTGGCAGCGGTGGCCCTGGTGGCATCTTTAATGTAGGCAAATCAAAAGCGACTTTATTTGAAAAAGGCGGCACCAAAGTGAATATTACTTTTGCAGATGTTGCTGGATTAGAAGAAGCCAAAGAAGAAGTGATGGAGATTGTGGACTTCTTAAAACAACCAAAAAAATACACAGCCCTTGGAGGTAAAATTCCAAAAGGAGCATTGTTAATAGGCCCTCCAGGAACAGGTAAAACATTGTTGGCAAAAGCCATGGCGGGAGAAGCGCAAGTGCCTTTCTTTAGTTTAAGTGGTTCCGATTTTGTGGAGATGTTTGTAGGTGTGGGTGCAAGTAGAGTGCGTGATTTATTTAAACAAGCGCGTGAAAAAGCGCCTTGTATTATTTTCATAGATGAGATTGATGCGATTGGTCGTGCACGTGGTAAAAATGCCATGATGAGCAATGACGAGCGTGAGAATACATTGAACCAATTATTGGTAGAGATGGATGGATTTGGTGGAGACACTGGAATTATTATCCTAGCTGCTACGAACCGTCCAGATGTATTGGACTCTGCATTGTTAAGACCAGGACGTTTTGATCGTCAGATTTCAATTGATCGTCCGGATGTAAAAGGTCGTGAAGAAATATTCAAAGTACACTTAGGTCCAATCAAAGTTTCTGAAAGTTTAGACGTACATAAATTAGCAGAACAAACTCCAGGATTCGCTGGTGCAGATATTGCGAATGTGTGTAACGAAGCAGCGTTAATTGCTGCACGTAAAGGAAAGACGGGTGTTGAGATGAAAGATTTTCAAGATGCGATTGACAGAGTCATTGGTGGATTAGAAAAGAAAAATAAAATTATTTCTAAAGAAGAGAAAGAAGTCATTGCTTACCACGAAGCAGGACATGCAATTTGTGGTTGGTTCTTAGAGCATGCATATCCTTTATTAAAAGTAACGATCGTGCCAAGAGGTACTGCTGCATTAGGTTACGCCCAATATACGCCTAAGGAACAATACTTATATACCATTGAACAATTAACCGATCAAATGTGTATGACTTTAGGTGGTCGTGCTGCTGAACAAATTTTCTTTGGTCGTATTTCAACAGGCGCTTCTAATGATTTACAACAAATTACCAAGATGGCTTACTCGATGGTAACGACGTATGGTATGAACGAAAAAATTGGTAATGTAAGTTTCTACGATCCATCACAAGAAAACACTTTCCAAAAGCCATTTAGTGAAGAGACTGGAAAAATCATTGACGAAGAAGTGCGCAAGATGATTGATGCTGCTTACCATAGAACCTTAGATTTATTACAATCTAAAAAAGAAGAAGTAGAGAAAGTAGCTCAAGCATTATTAACTAGAGAGGTATTACATAAGTCTGATGTAGAGGAATTGATTGGCGATCGTCCATTTGAGGAAAAGAAAATCCTTGAGGAAACTACGGTTACTGCAGATGCAGACAATCAATCTGCGCCAACTGAAACAACTGTTGTAACGCCTGCAGATGATTCTGATGATGTGGTTGAAAATGCAAATGCAACCATTCATGCAGCAGACGCAACTGATAATCACGAATAAGTTGTAAATGGAATCGCAAGGCGCAAGACAAAAAATATTACAAAAGATCAAACAGGCATTGAAAGATCCAGTGCCTGTTCCTTTTCCAGATCAAGTGGCGGACACGCCTATTTTTATCCCAACTGAAAAAGAAATGGCGATTGAATTTGCTCAAAAGTTCACTGAACTCTTGGGCAAATTTGTGTATTGTGCCGATGAGCAAGAATTAATCAAACAAATGAATGCGTTGATTATCACAAAAGGTTGGAATAAAATTTATTCAAAAGAAACAGCTTGGCTGACTTCGTTGCGTGCTTTACAGTTTGATCCCGTGACAACAGAAGACTTAGCGGATTGTGATGCTGCCATTACATTGTGCACACATTTAGTCGCTAGAACAGGTACCATCGTATTAAGCAGTAAAGAGTCAAGCGGAAGAACTGCTAGTGTGTATGCGCCCATTCATATTTGCATTGCCTATGCCGACCAATTGGTGTATGATATGACAGATAGCTTGGTGAAATTCAAAGACAACCTAGAAGGATTCCCTTCTATGATTAGTTTTGCTACAGGACCAAGTAGAACTGCCGATATTGAAAAGACATTGGTGGTTGGCGTGCATGGACCTAAGGAAGTATATTGTTTTCTCATTGATAACCCATTAGAGTTGTAATTTTAATTTAAACAAACTCCATGGAAATAGCAACAGGCAAAAAAGTTTATTTTCTTTCCGACTTTCATTTAGGCGCACCTAATGAAGTAGAAAGTAGAAAAAGAGAGGATCGCTTGGTTCGCTTTTTACAAGATGCGCGTAAGGATGCGGGTGTTATTTTTATTGTTGGGGATATTTTTGATTTTTGGTTTGAATACAAAACAGTGGTGCCAAAAGGATTTGTTAGAATTTTAGGTACACTTGCACAAATGGCGGACGAAGGGATTCAGTTGCATATTTTTACTGGGAACCATGATTTGTGGATGCAGGATTACTTATCAAAAGAATTGAATGCAAAATTATATTTTGAGCCGCAACAATTTACCATCCAAAATAAACAGTTTTTGATTGGACATGGAGATGGATTGGGCCCTGGAGATAATGGGTATAAGCGGTTAAAAAAAATATTCACCAATCCTATTTGTCAATGGCTGTTCAGGTGGCTACATCCAGATGCAGGTATCCAATTAGCGAATTATTTTAGTCGAAAGAGCCGTGCAAAAACGGGTAATACAGACGAATTATTTTTAGGAGAAGATAAAGAATGGCTCATTCTATATACCAAAGAAAAAGCCAAAACAATGGCAGTTGATTATTTTATATTTGGCCATCGTCACTATGCGATTGATTTAAGGCTCAATGAAAAAAGTCGGTATATTAATTTAGGGGATTGGATTCGACTAAACACCTATGCTGTTTTTGACGGCAAAGATGTACAATTGTTAACCTGGGAAGCAACAAAATAATGCTATGAATATAGATCAAATGATTTTAAGCAATGCTATACGAAGTTATTTGTTTGTAGCTGCTATCATATTTGTTACACTGCTTTTTAAGCGATTGGTATCTCGTTTTTTTGCAAGCTTGATTTACACTTGGGTAGACAAAAAGAATCATTCAGATTTAAGAAAAAACCATGTACATCGTTTACTCGTTCCTATCGAGCAGTTCTTAATATTTTTGGTTGCCATCATTGCGATCTATGAATTAAAGTTCCCCGAAGCATGGGATGTGAAGCTATTTAAGTTGAGTTTGCAGCAGTTGTTAGATTCAGGCATTAAATTCATGTTTGTCGTTCTCTTGATAAGGGTGAGTCTAAGAACACTAGAATTTATTTCTATTATTTTAGAGAACAAAGCAAGGTTAACCAAAGATTTATCTGACGATCAATTGGTTTTATTTTTCAGAGATTTCTTTAAAGTGATCATTTATATCATTGGTATATTATTGGTATTGAGGTATGTGTTTAACGAAAGTATTGGCAATCTTGTTACGAGCTTAAGTATTGTGGGTGCTGCGATTGCTTTGTCTACCAGAGAAAGCCTAGAAAATATCATTGCCTCTTTTATCATCTTTTTTGATAAGCCATTCACTGTTGGAGATCTGGTTAAAGTGAGTGGATTTACAGGGACGATCGAAAAAATTGGACTAAGAAGTACGCGTATTCGTACACAAGACAAAACTTATATCTCCGTTCCTAATAAACAAATGGTTGATTCTATAGTGGACAATATTTCACTCAGGTCTGAACGTAAAATTGATATGGATTTACAGTTAAGCGTAACCACTTCTGCGCAAGCATTGGCTGATTTTGCCAATCACATGCGTACATTTTTAAAGTCTGAAAAAGACCTGAATAGTTTTCAAGTTTTTATAGCTGAATCTGGAAAACAATACCATGCATTGCATGTAGAATGTTTAGTGAATATGGAAATGGATATCGATGAATTTCAAATTTTGAGAGAACGTTTAAATCTTGCTGCCATAGAGTATGCGAATACACATCAGATTCATTTTTCGGAAAAAGGGTAGGCTTTTAAATAAAGTATTATTAGGGTAGCACTGAGCAATTATAGGCTCGCTTTCAAAGACTGTAAGAAATTTTTAATCTCTTTTAGATTATTCAATAAGGATAGGTCTTTGTTCGCTTTTTCTTTATTATTTTTTAAATAGGTTTTTGCCCCATCTATAGAGTACTTCTTCTCTCTAAGTAAATAATAAATCTGTTTTAAAAATTCAATATCCTGTGCACGAAATAAACGGTCCCCTTTTCTTGTTTTTCGAGGCTGTAGTTGTTTGAATTCTTTTTCCCAATAACGAATCAATGAGGTGTTTACATTAAACCATCCTGCTACTTCTCCAATAGGGTAATATAATTTTTTAGCTAAGGTACTTGCATCAGGCACATGGATTTTACCAATTGCTTGATCCATATCTGCAAATGCCATTCTACCTCTTTTATGCAATACGTTTCTGTTGACATAATTCATTGGTGTTCTTGAAACAGATGGCAAAGCTGCATCCTCAGTTGCTACAAGACTAGATGCATCAGGCTCACTCAAATTTGAAACGGCCACTTCGGTAAGGGATTCGTTTTGGTAAAAAGGCTTACGGTAATGCGGCAATGATTTTTTTTGCTTGATGCTTTTGGCTTGTTTAGGCGCAGCAATATGCACTGGAGTTGTAGCCTCCATACCAAATAAATCCAATTGCTGTAGCGGTTCTGCCATAGACCAAAGGTAGGGTACTATTAAGCTCAACTAACCACTGCAAATGATTGGTGGATAAATTGTTAAGTATGTATTAATTTTGCCTATGCGCATTTTTATACAGCTCGATGATGTCTATGTTCCGAATCTTCCTATTTTGGAGCCCATCCTATTAGATTTAATGGGGATGATTGCGACCGAAGCAGCGCATAGTATAGAGATCCATCATAAGATCTATCTTGTTTCAGTACTGCCAAAACCTACTGAAAAAATAACGGTTGAATGGATTCATCCTGAGGCTACAAAACAATTGATTGCAGAGCATAGTGCATCTGCACTAGTTCATTTTGGTCCAGTGGCTTTATGGGCAAAGCAACTGCCTTCTTATTTTATTCCATTGACAATTCCACATCTAACTGGGCATTTAAGTTGGGTTCAGTCTTGGCTTGAAAAAAAACGTTTTAATCAAACAATGCAAAGGGCAAAAAAGGTGTTGGCATTGGACGAATGGCATGCACAAAATAGACAAGGAGTGGAAAGATTATACATTGAAAAAGCACCCTTGCCAAGTTTTGAATGGTCTCAATTGGCGCCTGTGAGAAGCGCATTGACCGATGGAAACCAATACCTGCTTGCATTTGTAGGCAGTCTAGATATCCTACCGATTGTAAAAGCTTTTTCTGTTTTTAAAAAATGGCAACTCAGTACCATGTCCCTCGTTTTTGTAATGGATACAGATGCGGAGAAAGACAAAGCTGCTAATCTATTGCTAGGATACAAATATAAAGATGCAGTGGAATTGGTAACTGTATCCAAATTTAAATTAGAATGGATTGCTGCAGCCTACCTCACTATTTTTAGTAGCATGAATAGTCATCGTTTTCAATTTTTGACCTATTCTATGCGCTATCAAATTCCATTTTTAATGCACCATGATCAAGCAGCTGCCAATTTTATTGCTACCGAAATGGCTGAGGCTGGGGAATATTTTGATTTTAAACAACCCGACATTTTAGCGAATCATTTTAAACTGTATTATAAGGACGAAATGTATCGTGCAGCCAAGGGTATTGAAATACAAAAGGCCATTCAAACTGAAATAAGCCAATTTCAACAAAAAGCAACCATAGTGTGGCCAAGGGACTTGGTCTAGGCTGGTCTTATTCGCCAATATTATTGTATTTTTGTGGCATAATTTTAAGTTATGCACGAATCATCCATTCAGGTAAAAATTCAATTAGACGAACAAAAAATACCCCAATCCATAGACTGGTCAGCAACCGATAGTACTGCACAAGAAGCGCAGGCTGCAAGGGCAATGATGTTGACTTTTTGGGATCCAACCGATAAAACGGCTTTACGTATAGATTTATGGACAAAGGACATGATGGTAGACGAGATGGCAGACTTCTTTTATCAAAATCTGATGGGTATGGGGGACGCTTACCTAAGAGCTACACAAGACAAGGAACTTGCAGCATCCTTTAAAACTTTTGCAAAAACATTTTACAATCAATTTAGAGCAAGTCAAATAGAACAAGGTGCAAAATAATCTTGCATCAAAAATATAAATATTAATCTTATGAGTTTAGAACTAGAAGTGATGTCTTTAATGAAAGACGCAATGAAAAATAAAGATGAAGCATTGTTAAGAGGGCTACGTGCTATTAAAGCAGAAATCATTAAAGCAAAAACTGAACCAGGTGCCAACGGTGCTATTTCAGAAGACACTGAAATGAAATTATTACAAAAATTAGTGAAGCAACGTAAAGACTCATTGACCATTTTTCAAGAACAAAATAGAGCTGATCTAGCAGATAAAGAAGCCGAAGAAATTGCAGTGATAGAAAAATTTCTTCCAGTTCAAATGACTGAGGAAGCTGTGAAAGTCGCTGTAGAGGCTATTATGAAGGAATTGGGTGCTGCTGGTCCTCAAGATTTAGGAAAGGTAATGGGTGTCGCATCTAAACAATTAGCAGGAAAGGCAGATGGTAAACTCATTGCTGCGATTGCTAAAAATGCATTGACGAACTAATGAACTGGTTAGATTTATTAGCAGGTACAATCCTGATTTTAGCCTTATTACAAGGATATCGAAACGGTTTGATCAAAGCCATTATTTCGTTTTTCTCTTTAATGATTGGCGTGGTACTTGCTTTTCAGTTTGCGGGATTTGTAGCCAGCCAATTAAAAATATATACTAAGATCACTTCTTATTGGCTACCATTCATTGCTTTCTTGATTGTTTTACTAGGGGTCATGTTCCTCTTAAGATGGATGACTGGGCTCTTGCAACAAACTGCTGATTGGTTAATGCTAGGCTGGTTAAATAAACTACTAGGCATGATGCTGTATATTTTAATTTATGGCACAATTTTAAGCGCATTCATCTATTTTATGACTTTACTAGGGATCGTCGAAAAACCCACCATGGAGGCGTCTATGAGTTATAGCTATTTAGCTAAATGGTGGCCCTATTTTATGGCTAAATTGAGTGAATGGCTGCCTTTTATCAAACAAACATTGGTACAATTTTCCAATCAAATACAACAAAAGGCATAATATGCTGGTTTAATCTTAAATAAGTATCTTTATAGCAACGACTTAATCGTTAAAATTTTATGGAATACGAAATACACAAAGAGGGCAAATTTGAATATGTAGAAGTAGGAGTGGGTCAGCCACTTATGCTTTTGCATGGTTTATTTGGCGCATTGAGTAATTTCTCTGACCTCATAGAACATTTTAGACATACACATAAAGTAATCGTTCCCATTTTACCATTATATGATCTTGATCTTTTGCATACCACTGTAAAAGGATTGGCTAAACATGTACAACAATTCATTGACCATAAGGGCTATGATCAAATTCATTTATTAGGTAATTCTTTAGGTGGGCATGTTGGGTTGGTCTATATCTTAAGCCACCCAGAAAAAATTAAAACATTGACCTTAACAGGAAGTAGCGGTTTGTTTGAGAATGCCATGGGCGATTCTTATCCTAAAAGAGGAGATTACGAATACATAAGAGCAAAGACTGCTGAAACTTTTTATGATCCAGCTGTTGCCACTAAGGAATTAGTAGACGAGGTTTTTGAAATCACCAATAGTAGAATTAAAGTGATCAAAATTATTGCTTTAGCAAAAAGTGCCATTCGTAATAATTTAGGCGAAGAATTGGGCCAGATTAAAATGCCTACACTTTTAATTTGGGGTAAAAATGATAAAGTTACGCCTCCATTTGTAGCAGAAGATTTTCATAAATTGATTCCCAATAGCGAACTAGCTTTTATTGATCAATGCGGACACGCACCAATGATGGAAGTGCCTAATGCATTCAATGAAATTTTAGAAAAATTCTTAAAAGCGCAAGCTTAATTAGTCTTATGCTAGCTGCAACCACTACTGTACAAGGGTTTCCCCTGCTTCATTTAGAAGATAAGGTGAGTTTTGCTTTGCAGTGTATGGAGGATTTTGATGTGCAAGAATTAGCGGTTGTGAAAGAGGATTATTTTTTAGGCCTCGTTCAAAAAGCAGACTTATTGGATACAGATGAAGCTGCTACTTTAATGGTTCTATCCAATCAGCTTAAAAAAATAATGATTGCAGATAAGGCACATTTTTTAACTGCGTTAGACTTATTTTCAAAACACCAGTTGAGCATTTTGCCTGTATTGAATGAGCAACTAGAATGCATTGGAATGATTCCTCAAAAAAGTTTAAATGACGCCTTGGCTAAATTTTTAGGAGTTGATTCGCCTGGTGCTATTATCGTTTTATCTGTTGCACCATACCAATATTCACTCGCCGAAATGTCAAGATTGGTAGAATCCAATAACGCACAAATTTTACAACTGAATAGTTATTTTGACGAAACAAATGGTGCCATGATCATCACGCTAAAAATCAATAAAGATGAGGCGCAGGCGATCATTGCCACTTTCCAGCGTTACGATTATCAACTAGTACAATATTTTGGTAAAACACCTTTGCACAATGATATCGAAGCGCATTACCATCATTTAATGAATTATTTAGATGTTTAAATCTACCAGCCCTAAATTCCTATTCCTTTTTTTTATTTTCATTGGTCAAATTGGTTATACGCAAGTTCATGCTCAAATTAAGATCAGCGCCATTGAAATTACAGGGAATAAAAAAACTAAAGATTATATTGTAAAAAGAGAGTTGCCTTATAAAGTGGGAGACCTATTGTCAAAAGACGATCTCGATTCACTCAATATTGTTTCGCAACAGCAGTTATTTAATACGGCTCTTTTTTTAGAGACCAATGTTTCATCTGAAATACTAGATAGCACATCTGTAAAAATTAAAATTCAATTAAAAGAACGTTGGTATTTTTTTCCTATACCTTATTTTAGATGGGTAGATCGAAATTTCAATCAATGGTGGAACGAAAGTAACAGAAGTTTAGAACGCGTGAACTATGGTATTAATTTCAGACAAGCCAATGCCACAGGAAACAATGATAAGTTAACCATAGGCTATATTACAGGCTATATGCATCAAGCAATCCTTCGATATCAATTGCCCTTTATAGATAAACAATTGAAATATGGAATGGGTTTAGGTTTGGCACAGTTCAATCAAAAAGAAATTAACTATAAAACATTGGGGAATAAGCAGGTGTTTTTTAGAACTGAGGATATCATTCGTAAGGGATATCGAGCCAATGTGAATGTAACCTATCGTCCTAATTTATTTGAAAGACATGCATTCCAAGTTGGAATTGGCAATGAGTCCATTTCTGATTCAGCTTTTGCTATTGCACCCAATTTATTACCAAATCATAAAAAATCGTTTTCTTATTTAGATATTAATTGGTCTTATTCAAAAGTTCGTTTCGATTACAACGCCTATCCTACCAAGGGAGCAAGTACTGAAATTGCTTTTGCTCAAAGATTTTCAAAAGAAAATAATTTATCCGCGATTCAATTTAGACAGATCGTAGCTCATCGTATCGCACCCAATAGATTCATCTTTGCGGAATCTTTAACGATTGGAAGAACGATGCAACAATCTAATTATAGTGATCGAAAATTAATGGGTTATGGATTAATGCAAATGAATGGCTTAGAATATTATGTAGTGGATGGCAATGCGGCAACCATATTCAAATCGGCAATCCATCAAAGAATTGGCAGCTACACTTTGATCAATCCGCTCACTAAAAAGTTCCTTCCATCTGTTAAATATACATTTTGGATTAAAGCATTTAGTCAACTAGGATATGTTTATAGTTCCGAAAAAAATAAGTCGAATCCATTGGCTAATAGTTTGTTAAGAACTGCTGGCATAGGTGTAGATATAATTAGTATCTATGATTTAGTGTTAAATGTGGAGTATAGTATCAATCAATTGGGGGACAAAGGATTATATTTGCACAGCGGAATTAATTTTTAACTTTGTTTCATGAATGTAGCCATTTATAGTAGAGGTGTCGACCTGGATCAGCAACAGTCTTTAAATGACTTGATTGCTGAATTACAAAAGCATGACTTCACCATTTATATTTATGCTGGGTTAATCCAAAAATTTAATTTGGTGACTGCTGCAGATAAAAAATCACTTATTGGATTTGAAACTTCATCCGATTTACATAATAATATTGATTGTTTAATTTCTTTAGGTGGAGACGGAACCGTTTTAGATGCCATTACTTTAGTGGGTGATACCTTGATTCCAATTTTGGGAGTTAATTATGGACGTCTTGGTTTTTTAGCAACGATTTCTAAGGACGAACTAGCGATTATGGTGGAGGCTTTAGTCCATCGTTCTTATGTCATTGATAAAAGATCTTTAATACATATTGATAGTAACCTGCCAATTTTTAAGGATGCTCCATTTGCATTAAATGAATTTGCGATTCATAAACGTGATACTTCACCAATGATCAAGATTCACACCTATTTAAATGGAGAATTATTAAACTCCTACTGGGCAGATGGACTAATCATTGCCACACCTACTGGTTCAACGGGTTACAATATGAGTTGCAATGGCCCAATTCTATTTCCTGACTCATCTAATTTTGTCATTACACCAGTAGCACCACATAACTTAAACGTACGCTCTGTAGTGGTTCCAGACAGTTCGGTGATTTCATTTGAAGTTGAAGGACGAACAGAGGAATTGATTTGTGCATTAGATGCAAGAAAAGAAATTGTGCCTATTGGCATTCAAATTGCAGTCAAGAAAGAAGCGTTTTGCGTACACTTTATTAGATTGAATGAAAACAGTTACTTAACTACATTAAGAACAAAGTTGACTTGGGGATTAGATAAAAGAAATTAAGCATGCTAAAGCAATTTTACTTTTTTTGTTTTTTGATTGGCATGACTCATTTATCTCAAGCGCAGCATCTGCAATTGATGGAGAATAGAGGTGAGATTGGACTATTTGCAGGACAATCAAGTTATAGAGGTGATATTGCGCCAGACAATTTTAAGTTTTATAACAGTTATGGGGCTTTTTACAAGAAAAATTTTAATGACTACGGGGGTGTAAGATTAAACTATGAAAAAATTAGAATAGGCTCTGAAGATAGCTTATCAATGAACCCATATGCAATCCAAAGGAATTTCTTTTTTTCAAGAGACTTTCATGATATCAGTTTATTAGGGGAATTTAATTTTACAAGATTTTTGCCAGGTAATAAATCTTATAGGTTCACCCCATATTTGGGTATTGGAGTTGGATATCTTTTTGAAACTAAAGCTTCAAATTTTGGAATGGATAGTTTAAGTACTATTCTTCGCCCCTTACAAATCGACTCTGTTATTTTTCCAATAGTTGGTTCTAGTAAAGGGGTAGTTTATTTGCCTGTACAAATTGGTTTTAAATATAATTTGACAAGGCGATGGAATTTCTTTGCAGAAGCGATGTATAGATTTGCTTTATCAGATGAGTTGGATTTCTTTTCTGATGGTCAATTTATGGTACAAACTCAAAAATTAGCAACAGGAAGTGATGTCTATAAATACCAGGGGAGTCGCTCTGGGAAGGATCAGTTTTTCTCTGTTAAAGGGGGCATCTCCTATAATTTGATTAAAATTTATGGGGAAGAAAAATGGAAACCTGGAAAAAGGTCATTGATGAATAGACTAAAAGGGGAGGAAACAGGTCAAGCTAAGCCTGGATTCTTTAGCAGACTTAAATTTAAGCGCAAATAACCTGCTGATTTTCTTATTTTTACAACATATGGAAAATTTGGATTTAAATAGGCTTCCCAAACATATTGCCATCATTATGGATGGAAATGGCAGGTGGGCCGAGGAACAGGGGCAGGATCGTTTATATGGTCATTATCATGGCGTCATCAGTGTTCGAAAAGTAGTAGAAGCTGCAACTGAAATAGGCATTCAATACCTAACTTTATATGCATTTAGTACGGAGAACTGGGATCGACCCCAGGCTGAAGTCCTAGGTTTGATGTCTCTTTTTGTGGATACAATCAGTAAAGAAGTGCCGGATTTGCATAAAAATAACATCCGACTTCATTTTATTGGGGACTTAGATCTTTTACCAGATGAAGCAGGCCAGGCCTTAGCAAGTGCGACCAGTATAACTGCACAAAATACTGGTTTACAATTAGTTATTGCTCTAAGCTATAGTAGTCGATGGGAAATCATCCAGGCAGCAAAGTCCCTTGCTGAGCGAGTTAAGTCAGGGGAATTAGATACAAATCAGATAGATGAAGCCAATTTTGTAAAATCCTTATCAACCAAAGACTTCCCAGACCCAGAGCTTATGATTAGAACCAGTGGGGAACATCGAATTAGCAATTTTTTACTCTTTCAGCTGGCTTATGCAGAGCTTTATTTCACAGAAACGCGTTGGCCAACTTTTGGGAAGGATGCATTTATCGAGGCTATATTGGATTATCAATCCAGAGAACGCCGATTTGGTAAAACTAGCGCTCAAATCAAATTACATACATAAAATTATTAATGTGTATTTTTGGCTTTTTAACAAAGACTTTGAAGTTTTCCGAGTAATTTGCGCCTCTTATAAATTATACATATTTAGCCCCACCAGCAGATGCAGAAATTGACCCAGTTTACTATAGGAATATTATCCTTGCTTATTATATCCATCTCTAGTTTTGCTCAAGACCAAAAAGGTCAGGACTCAGTTAGCCAGATCAATGTTAAGCTGCTTGGTATCTTAAATCAAAAAACACCTTCTAAGTATAAGATTCGTTCTGTCAAAGTTGTAGGTAATCAATTTTTTGATGAAAGCTTATTGCTCTCCTTATCCACGTTAAACGATGGGGACGAAGTAACCTTGCCAGGGGGGGATAATTTTGCGAAAGCCATTCGTAAATTAATGGATCAAAATTACTTTAGCGATGTAAGTATTTATTTAACCGATGTTAAAGGGACTGAAATAGATGTTGAAATAAATGTGGTTGAAAGACCAAGATTGGCTCGCTTCAATTTCACAGGGGTTAAAAAATCTGAAACAGAAGAACTTTCTGGAAAAATAGGATTAACACCTAATAGGGTTGTGACTGATAATATGCGCATCACTGCAATTGAGGGGATAAAAAAATTCTATGCAGAAAAAGGATTTCAAGACGCTTCTGTTCGTATCAAAGAAACTAAAGACTCAGTTCGTAAAAATCAATTGGTGCTTGATTTTATTGTAACCAAAGGTCCAAAAGTTAGAATTAATAATATCAATTTTGGGGGTAACTTAATTGAAGAAACTAAATTAAAGAAAAGCTTAAAAGAGATTCATGAAAAATCTCGCTTAACCTTATTCCCAGTGAATGACAAGCCTGCCATTGTAAAGACGACACCATATTCTTTTGATCAATATTTAAAAGAACGCGGGTATTTTACTTTTTCTAAAACAAAAAAAATCTTAAATCCTTACGCAAGAATTGGATTCTCGTCCTCTAAGTATGACGTCAAAAAATACGATGAGAGTAAAGATAATTTATTGAACTTCTATAATTCTTTAGGTTTTAGAGATGCAGTGATTGAAAGAGATACCATCTATCATAATGCGGTAGGGCATTTAAATATTGACATGCAGATCAAAGAAGGTCGAAAATATTTCTTTGGTAATATCAGTTGGAGAGGTAATACTAAACTTCCTGATTCAGTGTTGACAAGTATTTTAAATATCAAAAAAGGAGATATTTATAACAGAGAAATATTCTTTAATAAACTAGGTAAAACACCTACCGCAGAGGGGGGAGATATTAGTGGCATTTACCAAGATGATGGATATTTGTTCTTTAATATCAATCCTATTGAGACTGCTGTATACAATGATACCATCGATTTCGAAGTAAGAATACAAGAAGGACCTCAAGCAACGATAAAAACCATACGTATTGCTGGTAACGAAAAGACAAAAGATTTTGTAGTACGTCGGGAAATTAGAACAGTGCCAGGCGATAAATTCAGTCGTACATTGTTGATACGTTCTCAACGTGAGATTTCTCAATTAAATTATTTTGACCAAGAAAAAATAAAAATTGACCCAGTTCCTAATCCTGAAGATGGAACAGTGGATATCAATTATGGGGTAGAAGAAAAGTCAAGTGATCAATTAGAATTAAGTGCTGGGTGGGGTGGTTTTATTGGATTGACCGGAACTCTGGGGGTGACGTTTAATAATTTTTCTTCAAAAAATATTTTCAAAAAGTCGGCTTGGGATCCATTGCCTATGGGAGATGGCCAAAAATTAAGTATCCGTTTTCAAAGCAATGGTAAAGCATTTAGGTCTACAAACTTTTCGTTCACTGAACCTTGGTTTGGTGGCATCAAACGAAATACATTAACAGTAAGTGTCTACAATACAAAATTTGGACAAACTTTTGATCAAGTGACTGGAATGTTTGATCCAAATGCTGCAGATAAAAGGTACATTTCGACCACAGGTGCAACCATTTCTTTTGGTCGTCAATTGGCATGGCCAGATGATTATTTCTCTTTAAGCTTGGGATTAAATTATACACGTTATACTTTAAAAGACTATGCAATCGATCCTTATAATCTACCAAATTTTGATAATGGGATTGTGAATAATTTAAATCTTAGAATTGCGCTACAAAGAACTTCTGTAGATCAACCTTTGTTTCCAAGAACAGGTTCTACTTTCTTGTTGAGTGGTCAATTGACACCTCCTTATTCTCTGTTTGACCCAAATTTTGCGCAAAAATCAAACCCATATGAATTATTGGAGTACCATAAATGGCGCTTTAATGGTGAATGGTATGTGCCATTAGGTAAACCTGCAGGGGAAGAACGTAACAAACAATTTGTGTTGAAGTTTTCAGCAAAATATGGCTTTGTAGGTAGGTACAATTCTGACTTAACCATTTCTCCATTTGAACGATTCCAAGTGGGTGATGCAGGTTTAAGCAATCAATTTGCCTTATTAGGGTTTGATATCATTGCACAAAGAGGTTACCCAGTATATGAAAACTCTAATCCAAAAATCAATCCTGATCAACAATCTTCAAGACAAAAGTTCACTATTTTCAATAAATATGCTGTAGAGCTTAGGTATCCATTAAGTTTAGCAGCAAGTAGTACCATTTATGCATTGACCTTTTTTGAAGCAGCCAATGGCTGGTATAGTATGAAAGATTACAATCCATTTAAATTGAGAAGATCAGTTGGTGTGGGTATGCGTTTTTTCCTACCCATGTTTGGATTACTTGGATTTGATTATGGTATTGGTCTAGATCGTTTAAATGGAACCAATTCATTGAAGGATGCAGCTAGATTTACCTTTATGTTAGGATTTGAACCTGAATAATTCAACTACTTTATAATTAATAAACTCAAACATTATGAAATATACCAAATTGTTTTTATTGGGTATTTTACTTCTTAGTTTAGTCTTTACTGCACAAGCACAATCCAAATATGCAGTGATCAATACCAAGTATATTTTAGACAGAATTCCTGAGTACAAGGAAGCGGATAAGAAATTAAAAGCCTTGGGGGATCAGTGGCAACAAGAAATTGATGAGCAACAGATGATCTTGGACAAAATGTATAAGAATTATGAAGCAGAACAGTTTATGTTGTCTGAAGATTTGAGAAAAAAGCGTGAAGATGAGTTGTTTATGAAAGAGAAAGCCTTACGTGATTTACAAAAAAAACGATTCGGTTATGAGGGGGATTTGTTTAAGGAACGTCAAAAATTAGTGAAGCCAATACAAGATAGGGTCTATAATGCAGCTCAAAAAATGGCTAGCGCTCGTTCATATGACTTCATTTTAGATAAAAGTGAAGGAATTACCATTATATTTGCAGACCCTAAGTTGGATAAAAGTGATGATATTTTAAAAGATTTAGGAGTAATAATTAATTAAACAAACAACAATAGACATGAAGAAAGTTTTATTTGCAGCCATCTTGTTAGTGGCATGTGCTTTCAGTAACAGTGCAATTGCACAAACTAAAATTGGTTATTTCGATGACCAAAGCGTAATCGCTTTATTCCCTGGTATCCAAGAAAAATTAGATACTGTATTAAACTCTTATGCTAAAGATTCTTTACAAGATGAGTACAACTACACTTTAAAGGATTATCAAGTAAAAGACAGTATCTACAAAAGAGATTCTGTTGATTTGTCTAAAAGACCAAAGGCCTTACAAATGGCTACCGACGATTTAAATCGTTTAAAATACAAGTTGATCAACTGGCAACAGTACCAACAACAGATGATGGAGCAAAAGCAAGAAAGTTTATTGTTACCATACAAACAAAAAATTGCGCAAGCTTTAAATGAAATTGTTGCTGAGCAAAAATACAATTTGGTATTGAAGGTAGACGCCTTGTCTCCTTATGCTCCTCCTTCTATCGCTGATAACTTAACGATCCGTGTTGCTTTAAGATTAAAGCTTCCAGTTCCTAAGGACATCGAAGAAGCTTTCAAAGCTGCAACAGGTGGCGCTGCTAAACCAGCGACTCCAGCTAAAAAAGGATAATATTTCCAAAAATAGTTTAATACACCTCGTTGTTTTACAACGGGGTGTATTAGTTTTACGAAATCAGGTAATACCTATTTTATGCAAGCACCCATTGGCGTTTTTGATAGTGGTTATGGTGGTTTAACCATCTTAAAAGAATTGAAGCAGCAACTGCCTCAATATGATTATCTCTATTTGGGAGACAATGCCCGTGCGCCTTATGGAACAAGGTCTTTTGATACGGTGTACCAATATACTTTGGAAGCAGTAGAATGGTTTTTTAAACAAGGTTGTAGCTTAGTTATTTTAGCATGTAATACAGCATCTGCTAAAGCACTTAGAAATATCCAACAGTTGGACCTGCCCCATCTTGCACCAGATAAAAGAGTATTAGGTGTAATCAGACCTAGTTCGGAAATCTTAGGCAGCTATTCCTCATCGCATCATCTAGGTATTTTAGGAACAACAGGTACGATTCAGAGCGAAAGCTATCCTATTGAATTGTCAAAATTTGCACCAGAAGCATCCATTTTTCAACAAGCTTGCCCTATGTGGGTGCCATTGATCGAAAATGGGCAACAAGATGGCCCAGGTGCCGATTATTTTGTACAGTTATACATTGACCAACTATTTTCTCAATCGGCCCAAATAGACACCGTATTGCTTGCCTGCACCCATTATCCTTTGATGGAAAAAAAGATACAAAGCTTCTTACCAGAAAATGTCAAATTAGTGACCCAAGGGGATATTGTTGCAAAGAGTTTAGCTAGTTATTTGCAAAATCACCCAGAAATGGACCA
This sequence comes from Chitinophaga pinensis, assembly GCA_945874755.1. Classification (GTDB taxonomy): domain Bacteria; phylum Bacteroidota; class Bacteroidia; order Chitinophagales; family Chitinophagaceae; genus Sediminibacterium; species Sediminibacterium pinensis_B. The sequence goes on along the minus strand of CAMCHR010000001.1, from coordinate 26,515 downwards.
AAAATGCAGTAAAAATGGGCAACTACAGTTTTTCACTACAGACAATCCTACCAGCTTTGAGGAGAAAGGAAGTTTGTTCTTTGGCCAAAAAATTGCTGCAAATCACACAGATTTAGCTTAAAAATTCAAAAAAAACCCTATTTTTGCCGTCCTTTCACAGCTAGTGGTATGGTGACTGCTATAAGAACGGATTTGAATATAAAGTATTAAACCTCAAGGGCAGATAGGAATAATCCTAATAACCCGCAAAAAAAAGTATATTATGAAACGTACATTCCAACCTCATAAACGTCGTCGTAAATCAGTTCATGGTTTCCGAAAGCGTATGGAATCAGCTAATGGTCGTAAAGTATTAGCAAGTCGCCGTAAGAAAGGACGCAAGAAACTAACTGTATCTAGCGAGAAAGGATTAAAATAATTTAATCTCTATTCGTAGAAACTTATAATTTTAAAGTCCACTCGTTATCGGGTGGACTTTTTTAATGCATCAACCATAAAATAGTAAATAAGTACATTCATCATTGGCAAAGATTTTTACATATCAACAACAGGATAAATTAAAAAGCAGGAAGCAAATGCAAAATTTGTTTGCTTTGGGCAAGTCCATGTCTAATTCGCCGCTCAGATTAATTTATACTTTAGAAAATATTGCCCAAGAGTATCCAATAAATTCAGCACCGCTTATTATACAAGCAGGGGTAGGCGCACCAACTAAACAATTTAAAAAGGCAGTACAACGCAATCGAGTAAAACGATTATTGAGAGAAGCATATCGTTTAGAACTGCCTGCTTTCAAAACAGCGCTTCCATTGCAAGGCAAGCGGTTAAGCATTTTTATTTTATACATGGAAGAAAATGTGTTACCACAAATAGAAATCAATGCAAAAATGAAATTGATATTGAATCAATTGGTAAAACGCATTTATGGACAAGCTTAAACAAATCATGGCCTTTCCATTTATCGTATTGATCCGATTTTATCAATACGCCTTATCCCCTTATTTAGGAGGAAGCAAGTGTCGATACACACCTACCTGTTCTCAATACACCGCAGAAGCGATCCAAAAATATGGCCCCATTAAAGGGATGATGATGGGCGTTAAAAGACTTAGCAAATGCAGGCCTGGTGGAGGACATGGCTATGACCCAGTGCCATAATTAGTTGTAGGAATACGACAAATAAAAAACCGCCCCTTCTGGAGACGGTTTTGAGAATTATTTTTTTGTATTTAATTATTTCGCAGCAGCAAAACGATCTGCAATCACAGACCAATTCACTACATTCCAAAATGCAGCTAAATAATCAGCTCTTCTATTTTGATATTTCAAATAGTAGGCATGCTCCCAAACATCAGCGCCTAAGATTGGTGCGCCTTTTACCTCAGCTACATCCATTAAAGGGTTGTCTTGATTAGGCGTAGAACTTACTTCTAATTTACCGTCTTTCACAATCAACCAAGCCCATCCGCTTCCAAAACGAGTCATACCTGCGTTGGCAAATTTTTCTTTGAATGCATCAAAACTTCCAAAGCTTGCATCAATCGCTGAAGCTAAATCACCAGTTGGATGTCCACCAGCATTTGGGGCTAAACTATTCCAAAAGAAAGTATGATTCCAATGACCGCCACCGTTATTTCTTACAGCAGGACTAATGCTTCCAGCAACCGCAACTAGTTCTTCGATTGTTTTACTTTCATTAGGGGTGCCCGCAACCGCTTTATTTAAATTATCAACATAAGCTTGATGGTGTTTGCCATGGTGAATTTGCATGGTCAATGTATCAAAATGCGGTTCTAGGGCTTCGTGTGCATATGGTAATGCAGGTAATGTAAATGACATATTGCTTTATTTTTATTTTGAATGTTTGAATGCCAAAATTACAATGCTTTGCGCTGATTTAAGCGACTTGCGACCTTTTTTTCAATAAATAGTAGGATTGCAGTAAATAAATAGCTTTCCTTCGTAATCCTAAAAACGGATTACTTCAGAAACTATTTATTTACTGCACTCTATAGATGAAAATAGCTTCCATTTATAATCCTAAAAACGGGTTACTTCAGAAACTATTTATTTACTGCACTCTATAGATGAAAATAGCTTCTTTCGATATAAAGAAAACGGATTACGCAGGAAAGCTATTTTTTACTTAGCGCTATAAACAGAATAGCTAACGTTTCGCTTTAAAGAAAGCTTGCATTAAGGCAGCGCATTCTTCTTGCAGGATGCCTCCAGTAAGGGTAGTAGAAGGATGGAATGGATTTTTTTCAGTGACGCGACGGTAGCTATTTTTTTCATCAAAGGCGCCAAATACAATATGGCCAATCTTGTTCCAATACAATGCACCCGCGCACATCAAACAAGGCTCCAAGGTTACATAGAGCGTAGCTTCAGGCAGGTATTTAGATTGCAAGTTTTCACAAGCACTAGAGAGCGCTAGAATTTCGGCGTGCGCTGTAACATCTTTTAAAAGTTGAACTTGATTATAACCTTTGGCAATCACTTGATCGTTCATTACAATGACAGCACCTACTGGTACTTCATCTTCATCAAATGCCCGCTTTGCTTGTAAGAGGGCCTGACGCATAAATTGTTCATGTTTATTTTCCACTATCTTGTGTAACTGTGCTTATAATTTTTGGATACGAATATTTCTGTACCAAACTTTATCGCCATGATCTTGCAAGCTAATATGTCCTGAAAAGACTTTTCCAAAATCAAGAAATTCACTTTGAGAAAATTTAGACTTTCTAATCAATTCTTTCCAGCTATCGTCACCTAAATGTGTATTAACGCATGTTACACCATTTAATTTCATTACTAAAATTCCTTTATTTGCGATAATATCCACTTGATTCCACTGCTCTGCTGGTTTAACACCAGACTCATCGCCTACAATAAGATCGTATAAATTACCTGCTCTATGACTAGTCGCTTTTCCATCCTCATGACCATCATTGTCTAAGACTTGCATCTCAGGTCCTGTATGCCATGGTTCTCCATATTTTTTTGGATTGTCTTGTACAAAAAAGATAATACCACTATTTCCATTTTTAGAAATTTTCCATTCTAATTGTAAATGAAAATTGGTAAAACTTTCGTTGGTTACAATATTGCCACCGCCAACAATTTGTCCATTGACTTTATTGCTAGGGTCAAACATCAAAGTGCCGTCTAAGACTTTCCATGCGTCACCTACAGTTGTTTGACCGTATGTATGCCAGCCATTTTTTGTTTTGCCATCGAATAAAGAGATCCATTTGTCTTGAGCCTGTAATTGATTCATGCTAAGTATTGCAAAAGTCAATAATGTTAGAGTAAGTAATTGTTTTTTCATAGTTATTTTTTTAATAGGAAAATATATTTAACCATCGCTTCTGCATCTTCCTCGCTAAGGTTTGCATGCGGTGTCATTGGTATAGCGCCCCAGTTACCACTTCCGCCTTTGATAATTTTTCCAGCTAACATTTCGATATTATCATCTGTATTTTCATACTTAGCAGCCACATCTTGGTAGGCAGGTCCAATATTTTTTTCAGCTACTTTATGACAAGTTAAACAGTCGCTTCCTGCAATTAAGGCCAATCCTTTTGTATAATCTGGATTATCAGACAATTTATTTTCTGGAGCTATAGTTGTTGTATCAGTTGTGGATGCTTTGTTTGTTGCTCCACCTCCACATGCTCCTAGTAAAAGAGCTACTGATAGGGTGTATAAAATTTTACGCATTGAGTAATGATTGTATATATTAAACTGTTGATTTGATTTAAGGATTAAATGCCTAATATTTTTTTGTTAAACGCCTCGTCAGATCCTGTGCTAGCAAAGTCATCAAAAGCTTTTTGGGTTACAGGGATGATATGGTTTTGAATAAAGACAGCACCTTCTGCTGCACCCACTTCTGGATGCTTTAAACAACATTCCCATTCCAATACTGCCCAGCCTTTATAATCATAAGCTGCTAACTTGCTAAAGATACTTTTAAAATCTATTTGGCCATCACCAAGCGATCTAAATCTTCCAGCACGATCGATCCAGTTTTGATAGCCACCATATACGCCTTGCTTTGCACTTGGATTAAATTCGGCATCTTTTACATGGAACATTTTGATGCGGTCATGGTATGCGTCGATATAACCTTTATAATCCATGCATTGTAATACCAAATGCGATGGATCATATAATAAACAAGCACGAGGATGATTTCCTACTTTTTCTAAAAACATTTCATAAGAAACGCCATCATGCAAATCTTCTCCCGGATGAATTTCATAACATAAGTCTACGCCTGCGGCGTCAAATTCATTTAAGATAGGCAACCATCTTTTGCCTAATTCAGTAAATCCAGTTTCTACTAAACCTGCAGGTCTTTGTGGCCATGGATAAACAGTATGCCATAATAAAGCACCGCTAAAAGTGGCGTGTGCATTTAATCCTAAATTTTGAGATGCTTTTGCTGCATATTTTAATTGCTGCAAAGCCCATTCAGTTCTTGCTTTTGGGTTGCCTCTAAGCTCAACTGGTGCAAAGCTATCAAACTGCGCATCAAAGGCAGGATGCACTGCCACCAACTGTCCTTGTAAATGCGTTGATAATTCTGTGATCTCTAATCCAGCAGCTTGCACGATGCCTTTGATCTCGTCGGCATAGGTTTTACTTTCTGCTGCTTTTTTTAAATCAATGCATCTTGCATCCCAACTTGGAATTTGCACGCCCTTGAAACCCAATCCTGCAGCCCATTTGCAGATACCCTCTAAGGTATTGAATGGAGGATGATCTCCTAAAAATTGCGCTAAAAATATACCTGGTCCTTTAACTGTTGTCATATTGTAGGGTTGCCTTTTAAAAATTATGTGGAGTCCATTTTTGATCAGATCCTGCAGATAAAACGACATTATCAATAAATGCCATTCCCCTTATACCATCTTCAATACCTGGAAAGTCTAACATTTCTGGTGTTGGAGTATTGCCATTTATTTTTGCAGATAAACTGAGTGCAAAGTTTCTATAAATATTAGCGAATGCTTCTAAATAGCCTTCTGGATGCCCTCCAGGTGTGCGGCAATTATGCGTTGCAAAGCTTGATAAATGTGCGCTGTAGTTGGCTCCAGCTTTAAGTATTTGTGTTGGCTGATCCAGCCATTTTACGATCAATGAATTGGGTTCCTGTTGAAACCATTCAATACCGCCTAGTTCTCCGTATACCCTAATCTTTAATGCATTCTCCTCTCCTGCTGCAACTTGTGATGCCATCAATACGCCCTTTGCACCATTATCAAATTTTAACAGCACTGCACCATCATCATCCATCACACGGCCTTCAACCATGGTATTTAATTCAGCACAGATATCGGTAATTTTTGCACCAGTAATGTATTCGGCTAAATGTGCAGCATGCGTTCCAATATCACCCATCACAGAACTCTTACCCGATTTTGTTGGGTCGGTTCTCCAAGCTGCTTGCGCGTTACCTTCCTTTTCTGACAACCTACTTAACCAACCTTGTGGGTATTCTACCCATACCTTACGAATCTTACCCAGCTTGCCTTCGCGCAGCATGGCCTTCGCCTGTTTGACCATTGGATAACCAGAGTAGGTATGTGTTAGGCAAAGCATCAAACCAGTTTCTTTCAATTTTTGTTGCAATAATTTCGCTTCTTCTAAAGAGAAAGTAATTGGCTTTTCGATCACCACATTGAATCCATTTTCCAAAGCCATCATGGCAGGTGCAAAATGCGCAAAATTTGGTGTTACAATAGTTACAAAATCAATACGCTCTTCGGCAGGCAATTGCGCTTCTTTTGAAATCATATCCTCGTAGGTTAAATAAGTTCTTTCTTTTGGAAAAAATAAATCTGCTCCAGAAGCGATCGCAATTTCTGAGTTGATACTTAATGCGCCACATTTGATTTCAATGAGGCCATCCATATTTGCAGCAATTCGATGTATAGCGCCAATGAACGCATCTTTCCCACCACCTACCATACCCATGCGTAGTTTTCTATTCATTTTATACGGAGTTTTTAAACATACAAATCAAGCTGATTGTGTCAAAATAATACGTTCAACCTATTGTAGGTGCAATTTCCTCTATATTTCTCAAAAAACACTTTTTTACCAAGAGAAATATATAAAAAGAATGCAAAAATAAAATTACATTTATATCCTAATCCTAATGATTGCAATATATGTCTTCACCACTAAATAGACGAACATTACTGAAACAAGTTGTATCTGGCTCTGCAGCGATGGCTGCTGGTTTGGTATTACCTGATCAAGTGAAAGCACGAGTAGAAAATGTCTCAACACTTCCAACAGACATTGTTAGTTTAAAAGGGAATATCAACCACAGTGTTTGTCGATGGTGTTACAGCGATTTTAGTTTGGAAGATTTATGTAAGGAAGTAAAACGTATTGGATTTAACGCCATTGATTTATTAAAACCTAGTGAATGGGATACGGTAAAAAAATATGGGATCGATTGTTCTATGTGTTATACAGCTGGCGAAACAAGTTTGACCAAAGGATGGAATAATCCTATGCATCATCCATGGTTGATTAAAGATTATTTGGAAGCAATTCCTTTAGTTGCCGCAGCTGGGTATAAAAATTTAATTTGTTTTTCGGGTAATAGAAATGGCATGGATGACATTACAGGATTGAAAAACTGTGTCGAAGGTTTAAAACAAATCATGCCATTAGCCGAATCGAAAGGCGTAACAATTCATATCGAATTATTCAATTCAAAAGTAGATCATAAAGATTATATGGGAGATAAATCTGCATGGGGTATTGAACTCTGTAAACAAATAGGCTCTCCAAATTTTAAAATTCTTTTTGATATTTATCATATGCAAATAGATGAAGGAGATATCATTCGTTCTATTCAAGACAGTCACGCTTTTTTTGGTCATTATCACACTGCAGGTGTGCCAGGCAGACATGAACTAGATGATCGCCAAGAATTAAATTATCCAGCGATCATGCGTGCGATCAAAGCCACTGGTTATAATGGTTATGTAGCACATGAATTCATAGCAACGAGTCCAGATAAAATTGGTTCACTCAAGCAAGCTGTAATAGTTTGTGATATTTAAATATGCTTTTTTAATTCAATTATAACAACTCATAATTTTTTACAATGGCCGAACAACAATATGATGCAATCGTAGTAGGTTCTGGAATAAGTGGTGGATGGGCTGCCAAAGAACTTACTGAAAAAGGACTGAAAGTCTTAATGCTAGAGCGTGGAAGAAACATCGAGCATATCAAGGATTATGTCAATGCAGATAAAGAAGCATGGGACTTTCCACATAGAGGCGGCAGAACGCAGCAGATGATTGAAGATTATCCTGTGTTGAAACGTGATTATCCATTGAATGAAACAAATTTAGATTACTGGTGCTCGGACAAAGAACATCCCTATACAGAAACAAAACGTTTTGATTGGTTTAGAGGGTACCATGTGGGCGGACGTTCTTTAATGTGGGGTCGACAATCTTATCGTTGGGCTGAATTGGATTTTGAAGCGAATGCAAAAGATGGTATTGCTGTTGATTGGCCAGTAAGGTATAAAGATATTGCGCCATGGTATGATTATGTAGAAAAATTTGCTGGGATTAGTGGTAACAGAGATGGCATTGATGTATTGCCTGATGGTCAGTTTTTGCCACCAATGGATTTGACTTGTGTAGAGATAGATGTGGCTGCAAGAATTAAAGAAATATATAAAGGCAGCCGTCATTTAATCATTGGCCGAACGGCTAATATTACTGTGCCACATGAAGGTCGACCAGGATGTCAGTTCAGAAATAAATGTTGGTTGGGTTGTCAGTTTGGTGGTTATTTCAGTACGCAATCTTCTACTTTACCAGCTGCTATGGCAACAGGTAATCTAACTTTAAGACCTTTTTCTATTGTGACAGAAATTAAATATGACAAAGATAAAAAGCGTGCGACAGGTGTCACTGTATTAGATGCAGAGACGAATAAAACAATTGAATATAAAGCAAAAATTATTTTTGTAAATGCCTCGACTTTAAATAGTACTTGGCTTTTGATGAATTCTGCTACAGATGTTTGGGAAGGTGGATTGGGAAGTAGTAGCGGTGCTTTAGGTAAATATTTAATGGACCATCATTTAGGCAATCGTGCAAGTGGAACTATCGAAGGATACGAAGATAAATACACATTTGGTCGACGTGCCAATGGGTTCTATATCCCTAGATTTAGAAATCTTGGAGATGAAAAGCGAGATTATATAAGAGGATTTGGTTACCAAGGTGGCGCTAATCGAGCTGGATGGGGTCATGACGTGGCTGAAGTGAGTATTGGTGGGAAATATAAAGATGCATTGACAGAGCCAGGAGGATGGTCTATTGGGATGATGGGCTTTGGTGAAATGTTACCAGACGAAACGAATAAAGTGACTATAGATAAAACGAAGACAGATAAGTGGGGTTTGAATGTATTGAATATTGATTGTGAGTTGAAAGAAAACGAAATCAAAATGCGTAAAGATATTTTAGAAGATGCCAAAGAAATGTTAGAACGCACGGGTGCTAAGAATGTACAAGGTTTTGAAGGAGATGGAACGCCAGGTAGAGGTATTCACGAAATGGGTACAGCACGTATGGGTAGAGATCCTAAGACTTCTGTTTTGAATGGCAATAATCAAGTTTGGGATGCACCGAATGTATTTGTGACAGATGGGGCCTTCATGACAAGTGCGAATTGTGTGAACCCTTCATTAACTTATATGGCATTTACTGCTAGAGCAGTTGACTTCGCTGTATCAGAATTGAAAAAAGGAAACTTGTAATTTAATTTAAAAAAATATTTTATGATAAACAGAAGAGAAGCCCTTTCAAGAGTTGCCATTATTATGGGTGGAACTGTATTAGGTGCAGAAGCTTTCTTGACAGGATGTAAAACAAACACCAAGGGTGTCACTTTCTCCCAAGCAGATATTGACTTTTTAAATGAAGTAGGAGAGACTATTTTGCCTGCAACCGATACGCCTGGTGCAAAAGCTGCTAACGTCGGTGCATTCATGCAAATCATGGTGAGTGATTGTTACGAAGCAAAGGACCAAGAAATTTTTATGCAGGGTATGGCGGAATTGAAGTTCAAAGCTTCAAAAGCTAAGATTGGAAAGGCTTTCATGGAAGCGTCACCAGAAGAGCGCACTGCTTTATTAACAGCATTAGATCAAGAAGCAAAGGCGTACCAAAAAAATAAAAAACAAGAAGATCCTACGCATTATTTTACCATGATGAAGCAATTGACTTTATCTGGTTTGTTTACATCAAAAATTGGCGCAACTGAAGTATTAAGATTTGTAGCTGTTCCTGGAAAGTTTGAAGGTTGTGTGCCTTACACTAAAGGAGAAAAAGCTTGGGCAACTTCTTAAAAAAGATACTGATGAGCCTCCTGCAGGAGGCTCATTTTTTTACAATTATTCATTCGGTTTACAATTTTATTTTATGTCAAATTCAAGAAGGAGTTTTTTACGAGGCGCTGCTCTAACAAGTGTAGCATTATCGATGCCATTTAAAAATAAGTTAATGGCAATGGCTGTTAAATCAAAACCATTTGGTTTACAATTATGGTCCGTTAAGCAGGCTCTATACAAAGACACCTTGGGTGTTTTAAAACAAATTGCTTCTAATGGTTATAAAACAATCGAAGGCTTTGAGGGAGACTTAGGATTATTCTGGGGAATGAAACATACAGAATTGAAAAAAGTGATGGATGATTTAGGGATGAATTTTATATCGTCTCATTGTGAACATACGGATGATCTTAAATCATTCGAACTTAAAGTGGCTCAAGCCAGCGAAATAGGGATGAAGTATTTGATTTGTCCGCATAAGGGTGCACAACCTAGTATTGAGAACTACAAAAAATTTGCAGACGAGTTCAACACATGTGGTGCAATTGCAAAAAAAAATGGCATTCGTTTTGCGTACCATAATCATGATTATTCTTTCGTTCCAATGAATGGCATTATGCCTCAGGACGTCATGATGAAAAATACCGACCCTGCTATGGTTGATTTTGAAATGGATTTGTATTGGACAAGGGTTGCAGGCATTGACCCTCTTGCATACATGGACAAGTTTCCAAATCGTTTTAAATTAGTGCACGTAAAAGATTTGGTTAAAACTAATACACCTGTAGGACATGAGTCTTGCATTATCGGCAAAGGGACAATTGATTATAAATTGCTATTACCAGAGGTTGCAAAACGTGGTGTACAACATATGATTGTTGAACAAGAAGACTATACTGGAACCAATGAGTTGGATGCTGCTAAAGTTGACGCAGCTTATGTAAAAACATTGAATTGGTAATCATACCAAGGCTTATACAAAAAAAGGGACACGATTTCGTGTCCCTTTTTTTATAGCTGTATAATAAGATTTACGATACCTTTTAATTTAATAATATTCCTTGCTTTTGAATTTTTTTTAATGCATTGTACAATGCATCTAGATCTTCTACAGTATTAAAGGCATTAATCGAATACCTTAGATACACATCATTTCCCTGTCGCATGATAGGCACTTCTATTTTATAATCAAGAAATAAGGTCCTTTGTAATTTTTCTGGGTCAGATGTATGAATTGGGATGCTAATCATTTGTCCAATCCATTCACTATTGAGTGGACAAATTGGTTGACTATTCAATAAAGTAAAAAATCTTGGAGCATATTCTAAAACCATTTTATGACATTTTCTTCCTACAAATTTCCAGTCGTTTTTCGCCATGAATTCAATACAAGTAGCCACTGTTAAGAAAGCCGAAAAGTCCCTGGTACCAATCATTTGGTGGTAGTCTAGGAAATTGGAATGTGAAGGCTTGGCAGCTTGGTAACCCCAACTTACAATCATTGGATCACAGATGGGCTGCACCGATTTTGCTGCGTATAAAAAAGAGCAACCCTTTGGCGCCATCATCCACTTATGACAAGCGCCTGTATAAAAATCTGCCTGAATAGAACTAAGGTCCAATGGGATATGTGCAGGTGCGTGTGCGCCATCAACAATAGTGATTAAACCTTTTTCTTTAGCGATCGCACAAATTTCTGCTGTTGGCAAAATCAATCCAGTTGCACTGGTGATATGACTTATGAAAATGGCTTTCGTTTTTTCATTACATCCCTTGAAAAAATCTTCGATGAATTTTTCTTTAGTAGTAATAGGAAGATTGATTTTTTGTCTTCGATAAGTGGCCCCTTTTTTATTGCAATAATATTCCCATGTTTTATCACAAGCCCCATATTCAATATCTGTAGCTAAAATTTCATCACCCACTTCTAAAGGAAAACTCTTAGCAATCATGTTGACTGCAAAACTTGGATTGGTCACATAAATCAAATCATCTTTGTCTGCACAGTTTAAAAAATGAGCCAAAGCAGCTCTTGAATCTGCAAGGTATTGGTAGCCATCAAATGCGATAAATTGAACAGGCTCTGCTTCTAAAACCCTTTGCCATGCTTGGTATTTTTCGAATATTGGTTTTGGTGTTGCACCAAAAGAACCAAAATTCAAAAAATGAATATCAGGTCTTAATAAAAATTGATCTTTTAATAAATCCATTGTTGTTGATTATGCACCTAAGTTCCAACCTTCACGATAAGTACGTTTTACAAACTGATTCGCTAAGTCAAAATTGGTGATCTTCATATTTGGGCCATCCCAAAGTAACTGAATATTTCTTCCAGGATAAGTAGCCGATCCTTTTGAATCTTTGACAATGATATCATAAGAACGGATGGCTAAATTACCCATCAATACAGATTCTGTTAAAGGCCCTGCGATATCAAAATGAGAACTCAATACTTTTGCTTCTTTACTTCCTGGTCCTGCGATACATGCTTCAACCCATGCTGTATAGTGCCCTTCTACTGCTCCTTTAACCCTATCGACAGTTTGAGGCACCACCGTTGTTTTTGTTAAATTGGTAGGCAATAATTGTGGATTCATCCCATAAGTGCCTGCCATCATTTTTCCTTTGGTGCCTTCAAAAATAATGCCGTTACCGCCATCACCCATGATTTCGTTTGGTCCTAATTCAGCAGGTCTTTCTGGTTGAATTCCTCCATCCATCCAATGCAATTTTACATCTGGTTTCCCATTTTGTCCTTTGAAAGTTAAAATGATATGAGATGCTGCTGGTGGACTATCTGGAGAATAGACTCTTTGCCATGGTGCAGTATATCTTGTAGCGACACTACATTCTGCAGAAACAGGGTAACCTAATCCTAACACTGCAAAACCTGGTGCCATAATATGACATGCCATATCACCTAATGCGCCGGTTCCGTAATCCCACCAGCCTCTCCAATTAAATGGTAATACGTCATCAAAGTAATCTTTTTGTGGTGCTGTACCCAACCATAAATCATAATCTAAACCTGCTGGAATTGCAGATGAGGTTGTTGGGCGGATCACACCTTGTGGCCATACCGGACGGTCTGTATAACAATAAATAGTATGCACATCGCCAATCAATCCTGCATTGTACCAATCTTGTAAAACACGCACCCCTTCTCCTGAAGCACCTTGGTTACCCATTTGCGTCACTACATTGTATTTGTGTGCGGCTTCAGTCATGATTCTAGCTTCGTAGATATCATGTGCTATTGGCTTTTGTACATACACATGTTTTTTCTTTTGCATTGCTGCCATGGCTTGCACACCATGCATATGGTCTGGTGTAGATACAGAGACAGCATCAATCAACTTATGTTCTTTGTCTAACATCTCTCTATAGTCCTTATAATATTTTGCTTTGGGAAATCTTTCACGACTTTTAACAGCTTGGCGATCATCTACGTCACATAAAAAAGCGATATCTGCTTTCCCACTTTCATAGAAGGCCCATAAATCACTTTCTCCTTTTCCACCGGCACCAATACCTGCAACTTGCAATTTATCACTTGGAGCGGTAAATCCTGGTCCACCTAATACATGTCTAGGGACAATGTAAAATCCGCCTAACGCCAATGCGGCATTTTTGACAAAATCTCTTCTTGATTTTACGGTTTTTTTCATAGCAATTGTTTAAAAAGGAGGGGCGCTCCTTGAGAGTTTATAAGTAGGGTAAATTATTAAAAATTGCCCATATGCTAAAATTATTTTTATGAGTGCATAAATTGCAATAGGTATGAGGATTAAAGTTTAAATTGCTATACATTTTGAAAGCTATGAATACATCAATAGAGACATTAAGACATTATTTCCAGTCAGGTGCGACCCAGCCTTTTGCGTTTAGACTTTTACAACTTAAAAGACTCAAGCAGTTGGTACTTGATAATGAGCAGGCATTGTATAAAGCACTTTATGCCGATTTGAAAAAAACCGACGAAGATGCCTGGGCGACCGAAGTTGGTTTTTTCTTAAGTGAATTAAATTATACCATCGAACATTTGAAAGGATGGATGCAGCCTAAATCGGTCCCTACTAATTTGGTGAATATGCCTTCCTCTAGTTTTACCATTCAAGAGCCTTTGGGTGTGGTTTGTATCATTGCTCCTTGGAACTACCCATTTCAGTTATTGTTTACACCCTTGATTGGGGCCATCGCAGGAGGGAATTGTGCTGTTTTAAAACCAAGTGAGTTTGCGCCCGCCACCGCAGCTGTCATGCGTAGGATTATTGGCGATTTATTTCCAGAAAATTATATTTTATATATAGAGGGGGATGGCGCGCAGGTATTGCCACCGCTATTTACAGAAAATAGGTTCGACCATATTTTTTATACGGGAAGTACTATGGTAGGAAAAATAATTTACAAGTTAGCTGCCGAACATTTAGTGCCAGTGACGTTAGAGTTAGGTGGAAAAAGCCCTGCAGTGATTTGTGATGATGCCAATTTAAGAGTTGCAGCGCGCCGTTTAGCAAATCCAAAATTTTCTAATTGTGGTCAAATGTGTATTGCGCCTGACTATATTTTAGTACCCCATCATTTAAGGGATGCGCTCATTAAAGAATTAATGATTGCCATACAAAAATTTTATGGAGCAGAGGCAGAAAGCTCAGAACATTATGGCAAAATTATCAATGATAAACAATGGTTGCGTTTAACTTCTTATTTAGAGGACGGTGAAATTGTATATGGAGGAAAATCGAATAGAGAAAAATTATTCATTGAACCCACCATTATGGTAGGTGTTCAACCAGATGCAAAAATTATGCAGGAGGAGATTTTTGGACCCATCCTTCCTATCCTTACTTATACAAATAAAGAAGACGCTTTAGCGATTATTCAAAAAAATCCAAACCCATTGGCATTCTATGTGTTTACTGAAAATCAAGCAGATGAAAATTATTGGTTGACCAATGTGCCTTCAGGCGGGGCTTGTGTAAATAATGCCACTATGCATATTACCAATCACGAATTACCCTTTGGTGGTAGGGGTTATAGCGGTACTGGAGGCTATCATGGTAAGTTAAGTTTTGATACATTTACGCATACTAAGTCTGTTTTAAAAACACCTACTTGGATAGATCCTAGTTTTAAATATCCGCCTTATAAAGGCAAGGCATGGTTGTTAAAAAGATTAATTGGATAATTAGCCTGAACAAAAAAGATGTACCTAAAAAAATATAAAAATATGATCATTAAAATAGCCATTGCAGTTGGGGTATTGGTTACTGCTGGATTATTGATGAAGAAAAAAGATATGACATATCGTCAATCTATTTTAAAAACGATTTATCCTGCCATCATGTGGTCGACAGGTAAAGCAGGGTCTAAGCAAGTACAAGCGAATACGGATATGAAAAAAGGGACGGTTGAATTTTATAGTTTAACAACAAAAGATATTGCAGGAAATGCATTTAGTTTTGAGCAATTCAAAGGCAAAAAAGTATTGATTGTGAATACTGCTAGTGATTGTGGTTATACTGGTCAGTATGAAAATTTAGAAAAATTATCTAAAAAGTTTGCTGGATCATTGGTTGTTATTGGTTTTCCTGCCAATGATTTTAAAAATCAAGAAACCAAAGACGATCAAGCCATTGCGGCTTTTTGTCAAAAAAATTACGGAGTGAGTTTTCCTTTGATGTCTAAGTCGGTGGTGTTAAAATCGAATAATCAGAATCCAGTGTATACTTGGCTAAGTGCTGCTAATTTAAATGGTTGGTGCAATCAAGCACCTGCTTGGAATTTTTGTAAATACTTAATCAATGAACAAGGGGTATTGACGCATTATTTTCCAATGAGTGTGGATCCTTTGGATGCAAAAATCGTTGAGGCTATTAAAAAGTAATTGGCCTATTTATTCCAATTAAAATGAATGTTGATTCCTACTTTAATCGATGGGGCAGTGCTCATGGTAATTCTCTAAAACAATTTTACCAGAGTCTATTTCGATCCCTTTGAATTTTTCTTTGATCTCATCCAAAATAGCTTCGATGCCTTCGCGCTCTGTAATGCGCACCAATTGATTTCGATATTCTTTAATATTTGGCAATCCTCTTAAGTAGTTAGCATAATGTCTGCGCATTTCGTTGATGCCACCAATTGGGCCTTTCCATTCTAAAGATTTTATTAAATGTTTTCTTGCTACTTCTACACGTTCTTCAATGGAAGGAGATTTCATTTTTTCACCAGTCGCTAAAAAATGCTTGATCTCTCTAAAGATCCATGGATAACCAATTGCAGCCCTTCCAATCATCACACCATCCACGCCATATTTATTTTTATATTCCAACGCTTTTTCTGGAGAATTGATATCCCCATTACCAAAAATAGGAATATGAATTCTTGGGTCGTTTTTGATATTGCCTATGATGGTCCAATCTGCTTCACCTTTATACATCTGCACTCTTGTTCGTCCATGAATCGCCAAGGCTTTTATCCCAACATCTTGTAATCTTAATGCCGCTTCATGTACATTCAAACTACTGTCATCCCATCCTAATCTTGTTTTCACAGTCACAGGAAGGTTGGTACTTTTTACCACGGCTTCGGTTAAACGCACCATTAAGTCAAGGTCTCTCAAAACGCCTGCGCCAGCGCCCTTCATGGCCACTTTTTTTACGGGGCAACCAAAATTAATATCTATTAAATCTGGGTTTACTGTATCAACTATTTTGGTACATAAGACCATCGCTTCCTCATCTCCACCAAATATTTGAATCCCTATTGGGCGCTCGTAATCATAAATATCTAATTTCTGTTTGCTTTTGATGGCATCCCGAATCAGCCCCTCACTACTAATAAATTCGGTGTACATGAGGTCTGCGCCATTGTCTTTGCACACGGCTCTAAACGGAGGATCACTTACGTCCTCCATGGGCGCTAATAAAAGCGGAAAATCTGGTAATTGTATGTTCCCTATAGATACCATATGAATTCATTATCTTGCATCTAATCGATACGCCCGGCAAAGGTACCAATTAATTGCATTGACATGTATACTAATGAAACTTCTATTTTTAATATGAGCCCCGGTTTCAGGATGGTTTTATTCATTGCCATGACTGGATTGAGTATGATTCTTGGGGGCTTAATTACATTTTCGATTGTGGCAGCTGCATTGCATGTGCCATTTATGGAGATCCAGTCTGTTTTATTACAACCCGAAAATACAAGCATGACGCAAATTGCCAATGCATTTGCTTCTATTATTGCCTTTGGTGTGCCAGCTTTAGTGGTGGCTTATTTTACCAAAGGAACTTTCGCTTCTAATTTAGGGTTCAAGCCCATCAGGAATGAAAAACAGGTAGGAATTGTTATTTTACTAGCTTTCACTGGATTGATTTTGAGTGGTGCATTAGGAGATCTTACAGATAAAATTACTTTTTCTACTAGCATTAGAAATTGGGCAACGGACCTAGAAGCGCAATATAAAAAAGCGTTGATGGCGATGACTAAAATGCGTTCTATTGGTGATTTAATACTTGCGATTGTGGCTATTGCAGTGGTGCCGGCCATAGTAGAGGAATTATATTTTAGAGCGACACTTCAAAAAATTATTACAGACTGGTCTGGGAAGCCATTGTTAGCGATTTTGATCACTGCTATTTTATTTAGTGCATTTCATTTTTCTTATTTTGGTTTTTTGTCAAGAATGTCTTTGGGGATTGTACTTGGCTTAATTTATTATTATACTAAAACAATTTGGTTGCCTATATTAATGCATTTTGTCAACAATGCCATTGGTGTGTCTGCCTTGTATGCAGTAAGAAATAATCCCAAAAAAATAGACCAAGTAATGGACTCTAACCTCACTTATTATTGGGTGATCATTGGACTAGTGGCATTGTTTATTTTGTTCAAACAACTCAAAAAAACCACAGATGCAGGATTGGAAAAAGATTTTTAGTAATACGCAGTTAGCTTACACAACAATGGTAGCAGGACTTTTAGAGGAGCAAGGCATTCCTACTAAGTTGTTAAACAAACAGGATACTTCTTACGTTTTTTTAGGAGAGGTTGAATTATACACGCCTTCTATATTTGAGGAAAAAGCGCTAAGTATTATTGCTGAGATAAATTAATTTTATATAAATTTAAAAAAGGTTTCATGGCTTTTAATTTTTCTGTTTTTAAAGTAAGGGCATTGTCTGCTATTGTATTTGTGTTGATCATGTTAGCAGGACTACTTTTTAATAACTTGTCTTATTTTGCTTTGTTTTTGTTGATACAAATTGGTTGTTTGTATGAATACCAAAAATTGATGCGAATTATATTTCCTTCTTATAACCAAATTTCAAAATTGCATCAATGGGGTGTCTTGGTGGTGGGTACTTTAATGATGACTAGTTTAGCGCCAACCGATATTGTATTGCCCGATTTTATAAAAAATAGTTTACCTGCTAATTTTCAAGGAATTGGTTTAAGATGGATTGGCTTGAAAGCCATGCCAGTAGCCCTTGTATTGATGATGGTGGCAGATGTATTTGCAAGAAAGGCGGAAGTCAAAAATGTAGCGATTAGTTTTTTTGGATTCATCTATATTTCAATTAGCCTTTCTTTATTTTACGCCATGAGGGGCATGTTTTTAAATTCATCCATGTCCATGTTTTTCCCAAATATAGAATTGATGGTGCCCATTTTAGTGATTGTGACAGTTTGGGTGAATGATACCATGGCGTATATCGTTGGTTCATTTATTGGCCGTACGCCCATCTCTCCCATCTCACCTAAGAAAACTTGGGAAGGTACAATTGCTGGCATTATTTTATCTGTTGTGATTTTATCCACTGTTGCAGGGCAGTATATTCCTATCGCGACCAAGTACCTCTATATGATCACATTTGTGGCATCTGTGATGGGGAATTTGGGCGATCTTTTTGAAAGTAAATTGAAACGCTTGGCAGGCGTGAAAGACAGTGGTAGTATGATGCCTGGACATGGTGGCTTCTTAGACAGATTCGATTCTATCTTGTTTGCAGGACCATTTGTTTGGATATTGCTTCAATTTATCTTTTAGATGAATTACCTTTGGCAAAATTGCTATTTATGACCATACACAGAGAAGGAACAGCTACGATTGCATTGGTTGCATTTGTTGTAGGTGTTTTGAATTTACTTAATTTCTCTTATTTATTTCCAATAAGTGCTTTAATAGCTTGGTCTGTATTTTTAATTACAGTGGCTTTCTTTTTATTCATCGTCTCTTTTTTTAGGATGCCCAATCGTTTATTAACGATGGATCCTGCTGCAATTGTTGCTCCTGCAGATGGGAAAGTGGTGGTGATTGAGGAAGTGATGCCAGATGAATTTTATAAAGAACCAAGAATTCAGTTAAGTGTATTTATGAGTCCAGCCAATGTGCATGTGAATCGTTTGCCTGTTGCTGGAAATATTATTTATAACCAATACCATCCTGGCAAATTTTTAGTGGCATGGCATCCTAAATCTTCGACCGACAATGAAAGATGGTCCGTTGTAGTGGAACATGAAAAAGGTACTATTTTATTAAAACAAATTGCTGGTGCACTTGCAAGAAGAATCTGTAACTATGCTGCTGTTGGAACCAAGTTCAATCAATCTGATGAGTATGGTTTCATCAAATTTGGTAGTAGGGTAGATTTGTTATTGCCAATTGGCACCCAAATCAATTGTAAAATAGGGGATACGGTTAAAGGTGGGGTCACGGTGCTTGCTAGATGGTAATACCCATCAACTTCTTACAAGATGGTTTCCAATTCTTTTAAATGCGTGATGGTATAGGTTGCCGGAATGGTTGGGATGGCTTGAATATGATTCACAAAAATGGTATCCATCCCTATATTGATCCCTCCTTGAATATCCGCCGACTCGTTGTCTCCAATCATAATACTTTCTGCTACAGTTGCCTTGGCGTTTTTTAAAGCGTATTCAAAAATTTCCTTTTGAGGTTTTAAACTATTACTTGCTTCCGAAGTAATGACTTCGGTAAAATAATCCGCTATTCCTGAATTTTTTATTTTTTTAAATTGCACCGACTCGAATCCGTTGGTGATGAGGTGCATTTTATAATCCTTCTGTTTTAAGTATTCTAATATTTCGATGGTGTAGGGGAATAAATGTTTTTTGTTGGGAAGAATCTCTAAATAAGCCTGAGACATTTCTTTTGCCAATGGTTCATTGGCTACTTTAAAATCTAATAAACTTAAATACACCCTTTTCCATCTCAACTCTTCTTGTTTGATAAAGCCCTTGGTGTATCGGTCCCATAAACGGTGATTGTGTGCTGAATAAGTGTTGTAAAATCCATCAAAATCGACAATGCCTAGTTCCGCTAGATGATACGTGGTGTATAGTTCTTGAATGGTTTCCTTAGAATTGCTCTCGAAATCCCAAATGGTATGGTCTAAGTCAAAAAATAGGTCTTTATACGCCATGGGTAATAGATGAATTGGTAATTGAAACGCTAAATTACCGTATTGCTTGTTATCTTTATCTAGTAAAGTATGAATTTATGAATATCATTATTACTGGTGCTTCAAAAGGGATTGGTTTTGCCATTGCAAATGCTTTTGCAGCAGCTGGACACAATTTGTATCTAACTAGTAAAACGCCTGCCGACCTTGCAAATGCGGCTAAAGCCTTACAAAAAACATATCCAGCTGTTAAGGTGGATTTTGTACATGCAGATTTGTCTATTCAATTACAGGTGCATTGTTTTTCTGAATGGGTTTTAGCAAGAACCACCCCGGATGTATTGGTGAACAATGCGGGCTATTTTTTGCCTGGTCAATTACAAGACGAACCGGATGGACAATTAGAAGCCCAATTGAATGCTAATTTATTATCTGCTTATCATTTGACTCGTGATCTTTTACCAGCGATGATCCAAGCAAAACAAGGTCATATTTTCAATATCTGTTCTATCGCTTCTTTACAGGCCTATCCACATGGAGGATCTTATAGTATTTCTAAATATGCATTGCTTGGATTTTCTACCAACCTAAGACTAGAATTAAAAGACAAAGGGATTAAAGTGACCGCAGTTTGTCCTGGAGCCACTTATACCAATAGCTGGAAGGGTTCTGGGGTGCCAGAAGATCGTATCATGGAAGCGGATGATATTGCAAAAATGGTTTATGCAGCGACACAATTAAGTCCTCAAGCGGTGGTAGAAGATATTGTGATGCGTCCACAGTTGGGAGATTTATAAAAAATTAAGTATTGAGTGATTGGTTAAATTTCGATACGTAAATTTTTCAATTAGCAGTCAGAATCGCTCTAGTTCTTCCTCATCCTGTGCATTGTTTACTGTATCCGGTGCGTCTATTTTATTTGCAGTACTAAAACTTGCTCTTGCTGCTTTGGTAGCAGCCAATCTTTCTACAATCACTGTTGCAATTAATTTTGCTGCGTCTTCGTTAGGATTTAATTGTAATATATATTTTAATTTCTCTTCCGATACATCTATCCGATATAGTAATTGCACCAACTTGTTAAAGTCATGTTGTATGCAATCATTGATATAGATGATTAAATCACTAGGGCCTAGTTGTTCTAATTCGGAAAATGTTTTTTCCATGAGGCTGTTTTTATCTGATTTTTTCTGTGACACCTAAACTAAATAAGGCGAAGTCGTATTTGACAGGATCTCTTGCATCTAAAGTTCGGCAATAATCAGTTAATTCCAAGGCGGTCAACCAATCTATTTGAGGACGGGAGATCAGTCCAAAAGTTCTTGACACCCTTGCCACATGCACATCAATGGGTATGATTAAATCGGCAGGCGAAATAGCTTTCCACAAGCCAAAGTCAACCCCATGTTGGTCCTTACGCACCATCCATCTTAGAAACATATTCAATCTTTTACAAGTAGATCCATTTTCGGGAGATGCAATATGTTTTTTGGTACGATGTGGTGCATCGTCAATTGAAAAAAAGTAATTTTTAAAATTGATTAATCCAGCTTCTACTGTCTTTATTGATTTACCTGATTTTTGATCCTTGAAAAAAGCAGTTTCTAAACTTTTATTTGCTGCATAATGTTGTTTAAAAAAAGCGATACAATACAATAAATCAGTATCCTTGAAAGTGCGATGTGCGAAGCCCGCTAATTTTTTTAAATCTTTTGGCTGGTGTTGGGTACAAAATTCAAAAGGTGCATTGTCCATTCTTTCTAGCAATTCCTTGCTCTTTTGAATAATGGTGGTACGATTGCCCCAAGCAAAAATGGCGGCAAAAAAAGCAGCAATTTCAATGTCTTGCTGGTTTGTAAATAAATGGGGTATACTAATTGGATCTTTTTCGATAAAGTCAATATGATTGTATTGCTTTACTTTTTGATTGAGTAATTGTTTGATTGCAGGGTTCATTATCCAATGGCCTGTGCTAAATCTGCAATGATATCTTCGGCATCTTCAATCCCTACACTTAAACGAATTAAGCCGTCTGCTAATCCATTGGCAATTCTTTGCTCACGAGGTATAGATGCATGGGTCATACTTGCAGGGTGATTGATCAAGGATTCTACACCGCCTAAACTTTCGGCCAATGAAAATATCTTTGTACTTGACAATACTTTTGTTGCTGCTGCAACACTGTCGTCTTTTAATACAAAACTCATCATGCCACCAAATCCACGCATTTGTTTTTTAGCAATATCGTGGTTATGATGGTCTGTAAAGCCACACCAGTATACTTTTGCCACTTTTGGATGTTGACGTAAATAGGCGGCTACTTGTTCGCCATTTTCGCAATGTCTTTGCATTCTTACATGCAATGTTTTGATCCCTCTTAAGACTAAAAAGCAATCCTGTGGTCCTGGCACTGCGCCCGTACTTTTTTGAATAAAATACAATTGGTCTCTTAGTGTTTGATCATTTAGCATCAAACAACCTTGTATCACATCACTATGACCCCCTAAATATTTAGTAGCTGAGTGCATTACAATGGTGGCACCTTGATCCAATGGGTTTTGTAAATAAGGAGAGGCAAATGTATTGTCTACACAAATAATGCAGTTATGTTTTTTACCAATGGCTGATACCGCTTCGATATCCGTAATATTCATCAAAGGATTGGTAGGTGTTTCTACCCAAATTAATTTTGTTTTTGCTGTCATAGCAGCTGCGACATTATTGACATCAGAAGTATCTACATAAATAAATTTGATGCCCATCTTCTCATGCACTTTTGAAAACAACCTGAAAGAACCTCCATACATATCATGTGCTGCAACCACTTCGTCCCCCGGAACTAGTAAACGCATTACTGCGTCTGTTGCGGCCACACCACTTGCAAAAGCCAATCCAAATTTTGCATTTTCAATCACTGCAAATGCTTCTTCTAAAGCGAATCTTGTAGGATTTTGACTTCTTGCATATTCATAGCCCTGATGTACGCCAGGCGCGGATTGTACATAAGTAGAGGTTTGGTAAATTGGCATCATAATAGCGCCTGTACTTGGATCCGGATGTGCACCTGCATGAATGAATTTGGTCCCTAAATTATTTTTATTGCTCATTGTAAATTGGTATTATTTAATTAGATATTTTTTATTTGATTTCCGTTTTTAAACATACGGTAAGAAAAAACAGTTGGGATGATGACCATTATAGCGGTTGCTATCATAAAGCATATGAAACCAAATTTCATGGATAAGGATATAGTAGCAATAACTTGAAACAATCCACCATAGATCCAAATTTTTCCTGCTACTTTATGTGTCTCATTCCAGTTGTCTACATTTTCTAATGTCCAAGGCAATTTAAATCCTACAAAATAATTTTGCTTAAACTTGGGCATATACCATCCAAGTCCTGCAAAAGATAATCCAACCAATGGTAAAATCAATTTGCCTACATTGATCTCATCTGCATGGGTGGATGAATAAATAATAATCAAACTTAAGATACTTAAAAAAACAACCGTTAAAACGGCAAAATCCTTATAAAGTGTATCGTTGGCTTCATCGTATTTTTTAGGATCGATTTTTTTTAGGTTTGATAATAGCACATAAACAAAAATGCTCACCGCCCCCATAATCCCTGGGCCTAAAAAAATGCTAGATGGTCCACCCCAAGCGTCTGCCTTCCCCTCAATATTAAAATGGGTAGGAATTTTACTAGGTAATTGAGGAAAAATCAAGGCACCATAAATGAATGGGGCGATAATCATTAGGGCCACAAGCCAAGGACCGTATTTTTTAGTGTTCATGGCGTTCAATTTGATGCTCAAGGTACAAAATTTTGCCTTAGGAACCTTTTACATGAATTGGGCAAATCTGCTTAAATAAATTACTTTTGCATCAAATCAATTGACATGAGCAAAGGACCAATTTCACAGTTTATAGAGCACCATTACCGACATTTTAATGCTGCTGCCTTAGTAGATGCTGCTAAAGGGTATGAAACGCATTTATTAGAAGGAGGCAAGATGTTAGTGAGCTTGGCTGGTGCCATGAGCACGGCCGAATTGGGCATCAGTTTAGCGGAAATGATCCGTCAAGACAAAATTGCGATTATCAGCTGTACTGGTGCCAATTTAGAAGAAGACGTGATGAACCTGGTAGCACATAGTCATTACAAGCGTGTACCTAATTATAGAGATTTAACACCACAGGATGAGTGGGATTTATTAGAAAACCATTATAACCGTGTGACGGATACTTGTATTCCAGAAGAGGAAGCATTTAGAAGATTACAAAAGCATATTGTTAAGTTCTGGAAAGAAGCGGAAGCAAAAGGGGAGCGTTATTTTCCGCATGAGTTTATGTATCAAGTTATTTTGAGCGGCGAGTTAGAGCAATATTATGAAATTGATCCTAAGGATAGCTGGGTGGTCGCTGCGGCTAAAAAGAATATTCCAATTGTGGTACCAGGATGGGAGGATAGCACGACTGGAAATATTTTTGCTAGCTATGTTATAAAAAATGAATTAAAAGCAAGTACGGTTAAAAACGGTATTGAATATATGGTGCAACTAACAGAATGGTACCGTGCCAATAGTGGTGGGAAGGGTGTTGGATTTTTCCAAGTGGGTGGAGGTATCGCTGGTGATTTCCCAATCTGTGTGGTACCAATGATGTACCAAGATCTTGAATGGCATGATGTGCCTTTCTGGAGCTATTTCTGCCAAATTAGTGATAGTACCACTTCTTACGGATCTTATTCTGGTGCAGTTCCAAACGAAAAAATTACCTGGGGTAAATTAGATATCCATACGCCTAAGTTTATTGTAGAGAGTGATGCCACGATTGTCGTGCCATTGGTATTCTCATACATATTAGGTCAGTAATCCAATAAAAATACGTTCGAAAAAATACCTAATCCTCGCTCACGCTCGCAAGAAGAATTTACGGGCTTCCATCAGACGCTCATTCGCGTCTTCTCGCTCGGATTAGTATTTATTTCAAACACTAGTATTGTATAAAAAATATATTAGAAATAAAAATGCCCCTTAGCAATAAGGGGCATTTTTTATGTAGTTAGATGCGGACTATCTTGTAGCAGGCATATTCAAAGGCATATCGCGCTTTAACATGTCTTCTCTTGTTGCCATATCCCATGCAGTTTCAAAAATAATTCTTGTTCTTTTTTCCATCAAATCAAAATTGATTTTTTCTACTCTGTCTGTAGGTTTATGGTAGTCTGCGTGTGTCCCGTTGAAATAGAAAATTACAGGTACGCCTTTTGCAGCAAAATTGTAATGGTCACTTCTGTAATAAAAACGATTTGGATCTTTAGGATCGTTGAATCTTCTATCCAATTCCATATTGTAGTTTTTATTGACTTTATCTGTGATAGGTTGTAAATCACTACTCAACTTATCTTCTCCAATCACATACACATAGTTCATCGAATCTCCTTTATAAGTTGGATCAATACGACCAATCATGTCGATGTTTAAATCGGCAGTCGTTTTTTCCAATGGAAAAATAGGATGGTCTCCATAATATTTAGAGCCTAGTAATCCTTTTTCTTCACCCGATACATTCATGAAAACAATATTTCTTTTTGGACTAAATCCTTTCTTTCTTGCATATGCAAATGCTTCTGCAATCGCAACTACACCTGTTGTACCTGATCCATCATCATCAGCGCCATAATAGATCACACCATTCTTAATACCTTCATGGTCATAATGACTTGTGATGAATAAATACTCGTCTGATTTTTCTTTGCTTGGCATATAAGCAATGACATTGGCGCTTGGTATAGTCACATTTGTTCTGTCCGATATCCATTCTATAGCAGCAGTATATTTGCCAACAGGGATTGTTTCCCATTCTTGATCACTGAATTCTTTTGTACCACCCAATAATGCAGCGCCAACAGTTTTAGAAACTGTCATGCTTATAAAAGTATTGGTGTTGGCAGCAAAAGCCAATCTACCAGTTAAGTTGCTAGACATAGTTGGATTTGTTTTTGCAATATTGATAATTCCAATTGCACCTAATTTTTGCGCTGCCATTGTTTTACTCATGGCTCTTTCTTTGCCTTCTGTGCTGATTAATAATTTACCTCTAACATCTAAAGTAGACTTGTCATTGAATTCAGCGCCTACATAAAATAACTCACTGCTTGTAAATACTTTTTGCGGTGCAGCAGCTGCGCTGGTCCAAAAATCTTTGTCTAAAGTATAGCTTGCACCATTGACCTTCAAACTTGAACTTGTTAATTTATCTTGAAACAAACTAAATGGCATTCTATAAGATCCAGCATTGCCAGGTGTTAGTTCCATTTTCTTGTATTGGCTTACTAAATAGCTAGCCGCTTTTCTTTCTCCTTCTGTTCCAGTTTCTCTGCCTTGCATTTCCTCGCCAGCAATGATGCTAAGGTGTTTTTTTAAGCCTGCTGCTGTGATGGTTTTAGCTGCAGTGTTGGCATCAATGGTTTGTGCATTCACAAATCCAATACTCAAACTCAGCAGTACAATGAAAATTTTACGCATGTTGATTTATTTAATTGAAATAGTTAATTTAAATGTAGTTATTTTTTTTGAAATATCTTATCAGCAAGTGATTTTATCCACTCTGCCTTGATGTCGTCCACCTTCAAATGCGGTAGTCATAAAAAGATCTATCATTTCGATGGCAGATTCAACACC